>JBKJSI010000792.1:0-4489 GCA_046595915.1 Pirellulaceae bacterium | reverse complement strand
CCCCGCCGGATCCCTGCCGCTCCCGGTTTTGGATTGGCGAAGCCGTTCACGCGCCGGCCCAAGAGGCGTAAATCAATCTCTCGTCGGTGTCCTCCAATCCTGGGCCTTCGTACCCTTGCCTGGTCGGTTCGACTGGACGGGTGCAGTCGGGCCAGTAGCAGCTGAATTCAGGCAGTTTTAGCGTAACTTGGATTCCTGGCGTAAGCTATCGGCGGCAAGGAAGTCCTGGACACCATTAAACGTTCCCAGACTCGGCGCCAGATACTGCTGCGCTGGGCCGTTCGCAGGTCGATGATGGACTGACCGGTCTGACGATGCCAGTGCATTCCGGATTGCTTGAGGCGCTGATTGAAGATCACCTTGCATCCTGCTTCCGTGATGCCGCTGCCGATCGGATCGACTCGTTTCTTCCGTTCGGCGAAGTCCATGTGCTGGCGATATTTCTTGAAGTAGTTCAAGGCCGAGTGGAAGTCCTTTTTCGTTCCCTGGAGCCCCTGACGGCGTTTCTGCTGGGCCGCGCGGGCGATGACCTTGGCCACCGCGCTGGTTTCATGTCGCAAGGTGTGGCGCTGTTTCTCCGCCCACGCATTGGCCCGCTCACTCCCGCCGCCAAAGATCGCTTCGGCCAGCTTCGATAAGTATTCACAAGCATGAAAGAAATCGACTCCCCAACTCCACTTTAAGCGTTGATGCGTGAGCGGGTGCTTCATCTTGGACAACACCGCTCGGTAGTACGCCTGGGGATGGCAGCCGGCGTCGGTGACGTACCGCAGGGCGTGTACGTCACCCCAGAGCGCTGTCCACGTCTCACCAAAGTCTGGACCGATGGCAAATATCACAATCACAAGTTGAACGCCTGGATGAATTAATATTGTCCGCGCATCCAGCTAGAAGTTGTGTCGCGACCGTGCGGCGCCAAAGGGTTCGTGGTGTTGCACCGCCGCTGCGTGGTGGAGAGAACGAACGCCTGGCATGGCCGCTCCCGACGATTGAGCAAAGACTACGAACGACGACTCGACTCAAGCGAATCGATGATTCGGGTCAGTGCGATCCATCTCATGCTCCGTCGCCTTGCGCCGCCCATGAGCAAACCAATCTTCCGTTATGCTGCCGCTGCGTGAAATCCTCGAAATTTGCGGCTCTACTTACCGGATGGCCTCTGAGATCCCGACCATTTTCGTTCAACCCGCCCGCGAAAACGATTTCAGCAGCCCGCCAAGACGCTTTCGACACTGTCGCCAAGCGTAGGAATCGTGGCGGATTCCACGACTGCCCTCTGCTTCCCGCGCCGCTTCTTCTTCCTTGGCGCCACACCCTCCAGCCCTTGATGGTGCGGAACACTCCCAGGATTCACGTCGAGGAGGACTTTGACCGATCGGATCTAACTTGCTCGGAGCGGGAAGGTTTCAACTACTTCGACAGCGAGCTGGCGCCGCGGTTCTGTTTCTCTAAGGCTTCAATCTGCTTCTCGCGATTGGCGTCGTAGCCGAAGTTATTCTGCATTCGCATCAGAACGTTTTTCGCTTTGCGGAACTCGCCCTCCTCCGTGTAATAGCTGGCGAGTTCACTATGCCATTCGGATGGAGAGTTCCAATCTTCACAGGCAGTTTCAAAATCGGCGAAGGCCGATTCATGATCGCCCACCATCCGTTTGGTTTTGGCGAGGTAGTATTTTGCTTGGGATTCCGTCAGGCCTTCGCTATGCCCCGTCTCGAGCGCACTACGTAGCTGGGCATAAAGAAAATTTCTCGCGAACCATTCGTTCTTGCCATTGTAATAGCGATCTGCGGCAAGAATGAGGAGCGCAGCGTCTTGCTTGAGGACATGTTTTGCGACCTGCTGCACCGTCAGCTCGGATTTCAAGACGGCAAAAATGTTCGTCTCGAGTTGTCGCTCCTGACGCAAGGCCTGACCTAACTGTTCGCCGCCCAGCTCCAGGTCGCCATTAATAATACTCACGAGTCCCGCGCGAGCCGAATCGACGCCGCCCATCGGATGAATGAGCCGCACTTTGGCGATGCGCTCGGTGACACTCGGCCCGGGACAAAGGATCAAGCCCAGTTTTGCGAGGGCGAGATGATTCTCAAACCGCATCGGCGCGAGGCGACTCGCAGCGACGTAATCTTTTTCCGCCTCCTGAAGCGGTGCGAACGCTCGCAGTGCTTCCCGCAAGTCTTGGAATTCATCGTCGAGTTTCTCAGCACCCAGTGCGCGACGGAACATCGCGAGATTTTCCAGGGAATATCCATCCTCGGGAAATGCGTCAGGCGCAATTGATTCAATGAGTTCTTGCGGCTTCGCAACAAACTGGGCAATTGCCTCCGTCGCGTCGTTGGTCAGGGCGGTCAGACTTGGCTCGCGAACCGACTGGGAAACACTTCTCGCAACCCACTGTACGGGATCTTGCTCGCGGCTCATTTCTTTTTGGCTCGTGGCCAGATGGGAAACGCCGATGAACGCGGCGCAGCTCACCGTGGCAACGACGGCCAGTTTCATTCCTAGCATCAAACTCAACGAGAGCTTGCTCGACCGAGTTTTCGATTCATCTTGGGGACGGTATCCCAGGACAAACCCGGCGGCCAAGGCCATGGGCAAGATGACCCCTGGGACCGCCAGGGCAAAATCTCCCATTCCATTGATCGAAGCAATCGCGAGGAGTCCGCAGCCGAAAAGGCCGACGATTTTGGATTGTAACTCGGGGCTTCGAATCAGCATCGCGCACCGAACGCCGAATAACGCCATGAAGGCGACGATGAACATCGCTCCCACGGCGCCCAGTTCTACAAACCACTCGACGAATTGGTTGTCGGCATTCTTGAACCACGCACTGTTGACGTTGGACACGTAGGGGAGGGTGGCATAGGCATAGGTTCCATACCCGGTGCCGGTAAACGCAAATTCATTCGCCTGAGCGAGGATGTCGGACCAATGCTCATATCTCCCAACCCATCCTGACTCGACCGCTTCAGTATCAAAACGATTCATTAGGGATTCGAACTTCGTGCCGGAGACGATCGCGGCGATTCCTCCCAGAACCCCGATCGCCAGTATGAGTCGCCGGTCGGCGCCCGCAAGGAACAGCATTAGTGCGGCGACGACGATGACCGCACCGAAGGCAAGGAACCCGGAACGGGACGCAGCAACAATGGAGCTCACTGCACAGAAGAGCGCGCAGAACGCGAAGAAGAAGAGTACGCTATCTTTTTGTGAAAGCCAGATCATTCGCAAGTCGGTAAGGCTGACGGTCCTGCGCCGAGAGGCGCCAAGGTCGTCCTCATTCAAACTCGGCAACCGCGGCGCAATCCGCTGGGAAAGTAGGAGACAAATCCCAAAGAGCGCGCAGAGTCCTGAAAGCGCCAGGAAGAGTCCCGCATGGTTGCGATTAACAAAGGCGCCAAACGGCTGGCCCGGCCACTGGGGTTTGATCGACCAGTAGATAAGGCCGGGCGAAGAGGCTCGCATGAAGAGCGCCAGTACTCCGAACGCAGCCCCGTTGATCGCCAAAGCAAAGACCATGGCCAAGCGAATCAACTCATCGCTCGCTAGCGACATCGCGATGATGCCGATGGCCAAAGCGGTAGCCAAGGTCGCCCAGCGGCGGTGCGTTTCGAGTGGATCGGATGAAATCTGATTCCAGGCAATGGGTTGATCGGCGACGGGACTTGCCGCCTCTTCCTGATCGCAGGCGGCGGTAGTCGTCAAGAGTTGGTCGATTCGCTCGATACGATCCTTCGAAGTAACGTTACGAAAGAGTGAAGCGGGGAGCGGAACCGTTTGAAGCCAAACAAATCCGGTCAGGAGCGCGGCGACCCCGAGGGCGCTCCGGGACCAAGTACTCACTCCTCGCTCGGTTCTCGTCAACAGCCAAATGATTGCCGCAACGAGGGTCACCAGGGGCACGAGTGCGTCACACCAAGGAGTACGTCCACCTAGGAGCCAAGGCGCCCCGCCAGCAGCCACTAGAATTAAGGCACAAGTTGTCAGACGTATCACGCGAAGTCCCAAGCAAAAGCGTTTTCAGGGGCATTGGAACCGACCTTTGGCTGTAGGTTGGTGAGACCAGTTTCCTTCGAAAGGCGAGGCGCGGCAAGTAGCAATCGTGGATCCAACCGCATTAATGTCTCCACGATGGGTCTAAATCCCTCGCCTTCAGGCGAAACCTTTAGGTTCTTCGGTGAGGCATGGTGAGAAGGCTTAGTTGGCACGGTGAATTATTGTCCGGTTTTTGTGGCGGCTGCTTTGGCGACGGATTTTTGTCCATCGTGAGCGAAGGACTTCAGTCCGTAGCTCACAAAACCTTGAACCCACCGGCTTCAGCCGGTGGTAACTTCAGTTGAAAGCAGATTCTTCTCAGAAGTGGCGTTCGTCCCGCTTTGGGAGCGAACTAGGTGGTTGAAACTTCGGTTGCGAGAGAAGCTCGTGCAACTGTTCCTCGCTGATACGGCGACAGGAACCAAACTGGAAGCTTGGGATTTCTCCCTTGGCAACC
>JBKJSI010000764.1:0-10112 GCA_046595915.1 Pirellulaceae bacterium | reverse complement strand
GCCTGTCCCTAGATAGTGATCATCTTGATCATTTGGATCATGTGCCAAAAACAAGCCTTTTCTGAAGTTCTTTCTCCCTAAGTCCTTTAGAATGTCGAACTTGCCGATCGCGCCCCGAACTGGCCCTCGTCGCTAGAGAGAGGGCGCATTGGGCCAATTGGGCCACTTCGCAAAAACAAGGGTTTTTTGCATCGAGAACCGTCCGGCCGGTGCGGCCACATCCGGGTGGCGGGGGCGCACCGCGCAGCGGAAGCCCCCGCGTTGCGGTCGATACACCGCGGAACATGCACTAGGAGCGAGCCTCCCGACAACAAATCGGCCCCATTTCGAAACGATTAAAACGTCGCCGTAATCCGTTTCATCGCCTCAACCAAGCGATCGACTTCTTCATGCGTATTGTAAAGCGAAAACGAAGGTCGTACGCTCGATTCGACGCCAAATCGCCGCAGCGAAGGCTGAGCACAATGATGGCCCGAGCGAACGGCGATCCCTTCGGCGTCCAAGAGTTTGCCGATCTCCTCGGTCGATCGCCCAGGCACGACGAAGGAAATCACCGCGACCTTCTCGCGAGCATTCCCCAGTAGTCGCAGTGACTTGAGATGCGAAAGCTTCTCGGTCCCGTATTCGAGCAGCGAATGTTCATGCCTCGAGATCGCGGGCAGTCCCAGGCTCGAAACGTAATCAAGGGCCGCACCGAGGCCGATCGCGTCGGCGATGTTCGGCGTTCCCGCTTCAAATTTGGCGGGATAGTCGGCGAAACTGGTTTCCTCGAAAGTCACGTTGCGAATCATGTTCCCGCCGCCTTGCCACGGGGGCATGATTTCTTGCATTTCCTGGGTCGCGTAGACGGCGCCGATGCCCGTGGGGCCAAAAATCTTGTGACCCGAGAAGACAAAAAAGTCGGCGCCCAATTGCTGCACGTTGACCGGGATGTGGGCGATCGTTTGAGCGCCGTCGATCAGCACCCGCGCCCCATATCGCTTTGCGGCCTGGGTCATATCCGCGATCGGTAACACGGTTCCCAGGCTATTGGAGGCGTGCGTGAGACCAACGATGCGCGTGCGCGAGTTCAGGAGGCGATGGTATTCCTCCAAAATGATCTCACCGCGATCATTCACCGGGATCGTGCGAATCACCGCGCCGCGCTCTTTGGCGATCAGATGCCAGGGCACGATGTTGGCGTGGTGTTCGAGCGTCGAAAGCAGAATCTCGTCGCCGCTTTGCAGGAATTTGCGCCCGTAGGTTTGGGAGATGAGATTGATGCCTTCGGTCGTGCCGCGAACGAAGATGATTTCCTTCGAGCTGCCCGCGCCAATAAAATTCTTGACCGTGTCACGAGCCTTTTCGTAAGCATCGGTCGCACGAGCGGCGAGCGTATGAGCGCCGCGGTGAATGTTGGAATTGTCGTTTGAATAAAAGTTCGAAATCGCCTGAATGACGCTGTTGGGCTTTTGCGTGGTGGCCGCGTTATCAAACCAAACGAGCGGTTTGCCGTGAATGCGCTGATTGAGGACCGGAAAATCTCGCCGAATTTGGTTCACATCGAACGGGCGCGGGATCACGCCCGTCGGCGCGGTTGAATGGCTGCCGCTAATTGGAAGCCCGTGCATCGGCGAACCGAACGCACATTCGCCCGGCGCCGATCCCGAGTTCGTCAGCTGAATCTGTCGCACAAAATTCGCCAGGCCGTCATGGTAGCCAGTGCTTTCTTGCGGAACCGTCATGGGCGCAACCGCCATAGTCGGTGCATGCGCCATGGCCGCGCGCGGCGAAACATCATGCGACGGCGTGAAGCCCTGCGGCAACGCAGGCGCGTAGTCCGTCGCTCCTTCGCCAGGTAGTTGGCGATAAAGTTTGGTCGCCATTTCGGCAATCATTTCAGGTGTGATTTCGCTCATGGTCGCGCGGCCTAATGGGTCGGAGAAACAAGCACCACGGAAAAGCGAACTACTTCGGCGTCGTGCGGCGATGGTCGTAGTCGTGGTAGTAGCCGACTTCGACATTTTCGAGCACGCCGAGAGCGTCATCGGTGAGCACGGCACACGAGAAGTAAAGCGTGAGCAAATACGACGCGACGCCCAAGCTATCGAGCCCCATGAGCCGGGCGGAGAGCGAGGGCGAAATCTCGCCAGGAATGCCCGCTTGATGCAAGCCGACCACACCTTGATCTGCTTCACCGACGCGAAGCAGAAGGATGCTTGTCGTGCCGAGCCACTGGTTCGATTGATAACGACTCTTCATTTCGAGCTTATCGCAAGGAACAAGCGGAACGCCGCGCCATGTGATGACCGGCGTGCCGAACAAGTTCATCGTGACTGGGGGCACACCGCGCCAGGTGCATTCGCGCTCGAAGGCCGCGATCGCCCGAGGATGAGCGAGGAAAAAGGCGGGCTTCTTCCAGACCAACGCAAGTAACTCGTCGAGATCATCCGGGGTCGGAGCGCCATAACGTGTGCTAATTCGCATCGCGGGATCGACCGAGTTGATCAAACCGAACTTTTTGCTGTTGATCAGATCCCATTCTTGCCGCTCTTTGATTCCCTCGATCGTGAGCCGCATTTGCTCTTGCAGCTGGTTGTAGGGATCGTTGTAGAGATCGGAAACGCGGGTGTGGACGCGAACGACGGTTTGTACCGCCGACAACGAGTATTCGCGCGGGGTCGCTGTGTAGTCGACAAAGGTCTCAGGAATCTCAACGTTTTCAGCGAAGCCGGAAACAAGGTCGATGTTGCGTTCGCCGTAACGATTGACCGTTGAGCGAAGTTCTTGGTGTTCGGCGATCACTCGCTTGAATTCACTGTTCAAGTTAGGAAGTTCGCCGAGCACGGTATCTAGGTCTTTGCGCGAGATCGCGAGCAGCACGCAGGGGGTGATCGTGCGAATCGTCACATCGGAGGGATTTTCCGAAACGACGTCGTTTTCTCCAAAGTACTCACCATCGGAAAGGAGCGCGATGCGAAGGTCGCTGCCATGAATGCCCTTGCTGAGCACTTCCACTTGGCCTTGGGCGATGATGAAGAATTTATTGCCATCTTCACCTTCAACGACGAGTTTGTTTCCGAGCGAAACTTCTTCAGTCTTGAATCGCGTCGCCATTCGGGCGGTGATGGCATCGGGCAGCTTAGAAAAAAGCGGCACGCTGCGGAGCGATTCCGGCGAGAAGGTCGCCGCGCCATCGGTAAAATCAACGCCGATGCGCTCGGCTTTGGCAAGTTCTACCTTAGTGCGGTTGACGCGATAGGTTCCACCATTCACCTGCACGAAGGGCAGCAAGTTGAGCAGCCAGCGAGGCGTGATCGACATCATCTTCGGTGATGTCTTGGTGGTGCTTGCCAGATTCCGCGCTACCGAAGTCGTGACGCTTCTTTGGAGTAGATTGTCCGTCATGGACTGGTGCTTCCTTGTTGAAATGATGTAGTAGATCGCTGTCCGAATGAATTTGTAGAATCTGCCTAAATGCCGAGACCTTCGCCGAAACTGGGGCTGCGGCGATTTTCGTAGTCGTGGTAGTAACCGACTTCAACGTTCTCGAGGACGCCGATTGCGTCATCGGTGAGCACGGCGCAAGAGAAGTAGATGGTGAGCAAGTAGGATGCGACACCCAAGGCGTCGAGTCCCATTAAACGAGCCGAGAGCGATGGCGAAATCTCGCCGGGGATACCAGCTTGGTGCAGGCCAACGACACCCTGATCCGCTTCGCCGACTCGCATGAGCAAAATGCTCGTGGTGCCGAACCATTTGTTTGAGTGATAGCGGCTCTTCATTTCGAGCTTGTCGCAAGGCACGATCGGGACGCCGCGCCACAGGATGATTTGCGTGCCAAAGAGGTTCGCCGTGACCGGAGGCACTCCTCGCCAAGTGCATTCACGCTCAAATGCGGCGATTGCCTTGGGGTGCGCCAGAAAGAACGCGGGCTTCTTCCACACCATCGCCAAAAGTTCATCGAGATCATCTGGCGTCGGCGCTCCATAGCGCGTGCTGATCCTCATGGCCGGATCGGCCGAGTGAATCAGGCCGAATTTCTTGCTATTAATCAACTCCCATTCTTGCCGCTCTTTGATTCCCTCAATCGTCAAGCGCATCTGCTCTTGAAGTTGATTGTGGGGACCGTTGTAGAGATCGGAAACGCGAGTGTGGACGCGAACCACGGTTTGAACTGACGAGAGCGGATACTCGCGCGGCGTGGCCGAGTAATCGACGAACGTTTCTGGAATCTCGACGTTTTCCGCGAAGCCCGAAACAAGATCGATATTGCGCTCGCCATAGCGATTGACCGTCGAGCGTAACTCTTGATGTTCAGCGATTACCTTCTTAAATTCCTCGGTGAGATCCGGCACCTCGCTGAGCACCGCATCCAAGTCTTTGCGTGAGATAGTGAGCAGCACACACGGCGTGATCGTGCGAATTGTCACATCGGAAGCTTGATCCGAGACGACATCATGTTCGCCGAAGTACTCTCCCTCGGTAAGGAGCGCGAGCCGCAGATCGCAGCCGTGAATGCCCTTGCTGAGAACTTCAACTTGGCCTTGAGCGATGATAAAGAATTTATTGCCATCTTCGCCTTCGACAACGAGCTTGTTGCCGAGTGAGACTTCTTCGGTGCGAAAGCGCGAAGCGATGCGCGACGTAATCGCGTCGGGCAACTTGGAAAAAAGCGGAACACTGCGCAGCGACTCAGGCGTGAATGTCGAAGCTCCGCCAGCGGAATCGACCTCGATGCGTTTAGCTTTGGCGAGTTCAACCTTCGTGCGATTGACTCGATAG
Source organism: Pirellulaceae bacterium (assembly GCA_046595915.1). Lineage (GTDB taxonomy): Bacteria > Planctomycetota > Planctomycetia > Pirellulales > Pirellulaceae > JBKJSI01. The sequence continues at coordinate 5,348 of JBKJSI010000764.1, read as the reverse complement.
ATGCCGCCATTCACTTGCACCCACGGCAGCAAGCTTAATAGCCAGCGCGGAGTGATTGACATCATCTTTGGCGAAGTCTTGGTCGTATTCGCCAAATTTCGCGCGACGGCGGTTGTCACGCTGCGCTGAAGCAAATTGTCCGACATCCGTCATCCTTGTGCGGATTTCTCGAATCACCGTCTCTGGTTCATCGAGATTTGGAATTGGAAATACTCAAATGTCAGTGGTGCAAATATGGCTTGCGAGGCCCCTTCCACTTCCGTTGGCGTGAGGATGTCCTCCATGCCATTACCGAACTGGCAACAGCGTATGACCGCAGTGCTATCACTGACAAGCCGGGGCCGAATATTTTCCCCAATTAGCCCATTCTTCGCCCGGCCTCGCGTTTTTCGCGTCAGCTCGTAGAGATGTCGGTGGCTCGAGCGTACAAAGCTATCGGTCAACAATCTGCCTATTCTGGATAAGCTGGGCAAGACGCGGAACGAATTGACTACCCGAAGAGATGGGATGATTCATGAGCTAATTGTTGCTCGAATTCGCCGCTTCTCCGTGCGATCGATTTGCACGACGACGCCATCTTGAACCACAATCGTCACCGATCCAAAACGAAGATCACGCAACGACTCGTCGATTAATTCGAGTTCCCGCTCGCGTTGTGATGTATCTCGTTCTTCGTTCTTGGATTCGCTGTTTGGCATTGGCTCAGATTCTCCTATCACGACGGAAGGCGAATCTCATACCACTGAAATTACGCGAAGTTGCAATTCAAATCCCGGAGACATGCCAAGGCAAAGGCTTTGAGCTAGGCTTTTCTAGGAACTGAACCTGAATCTGTTACCGATGCTGGCCATCAAGAAGCAAGGGTTTTTCCCATCATATTTACCTGCGACTATTAAATATGCTGGATTGCACTACTGAGTAAGTTCGCGTCCACCTAGTTCCGCAAGTCCGGCGATCGGCAAACCGCCAGCGCCGGGTGTCGATGGATAATGTGCTTTTCCTTTCTCAATTCGAACACCGTTAACAATATCCTTGGCCAGCAATACAGCCCCATCCATGTCTACGGCGTCTGCAAAGGGAGCGAGATGGGCGAGAGCCGAAATTCCGACGGAAGATTCCGTCATACAGCCCAGCATCACCGAAAGACTGTCCCGCCGAGCCTCTTTAATCATTTTACGCGCAGGTGTAATTCCGCCGCATTTCATCAGTTTGATGTTGACCCCATGAAACTGGTCAGCGCACTTGGCGACGTCGGATTGGACGACACAACTTTCGTCGGCGACCAGTGGTAAGGGCGACCAAGACTTAAATACTCGCATGGCGTCGATTTCGCTAGCCGCAAAGGGCTGCTCGATAAACTCAACCCCGCACTCCACGCAAACAGGCAATAGCTCACGAGCCATTTGAGGTGTCCAACCGCAATTCGCGTCGATTCGAAGCGCCGCGCTCGTTTCCCGGCGCATCGCCCGCAATATTTCCGCGTCGTTCTCCGTTCCCAGTTTGATCTTGAAGATCGGCCATTCCGCAAATTCGCGGAGCTTCACGCGCATTACATCGATGGAGTCGATTCCAATGGTGTAGTCGGAAAGCGGCGCCTTTAGAGGATCGGCGCCCCACATCGCAAAGAGCGACTCGCCTCGGAGTTTGCCAAATAGATCCCATATCGCTTCATCGACGGCACACTGGGCAAATCGACTGACTCCCAGTTCGCCATCGAGCGTTGCCCATACTTTTGCCGGCCATTCGCGATCAGCCCGGTCCGGTGTGAGCGACTCAATCGTTTCCATGACCGATCGGACTACGCTCGCCATGCCATCGATCGTTTGACTGTAATATCGACTCGTCGTTGCTTCGCCGTATCCGGAAACGCCATCGTGTTCTATTTCGACAATCAGCGTCGATTGCACACTCACACTTCCGCGCGAAATCCGAAACGTGTGCGTTAGGGGTAAGTCAAAGGTCCAAATCCGCAGCTTCATTGGAAAAGCTCTTTTTGAAGCTTAAGCACCGCATCAACAAGTTCATCGGCCCCATCACGGTAAACATCGCAAACGGGCAAACCGAATTCCGCGCGAATTCGCTCGCGCTCTTTGGCCGCAACTTCAGGCGTTACGCGGCTGCCATTGATCCCGATGCCAATCACTTTGCAGGGATGAATGAAATTGGCCAGTAGCTCGTTCGCCTTCTTAATTTCCGCCAATGTCGGAATCGTGAAGGCATCCATTCCGCCGACTTTGGTGCGGCCGAGTTCGCAGCACAGAATTAGCCCATGCGGAGCGCATCCATGCAGAAGTCCGAGTGTAACACCGGAGTAGGCGGGATGGGAAAGACTGCCCTGGCCTTCCACGACAATGATCTCATGATGCTGGTTTTGGAGCACGAGCTTTTCGGCTGCGCCCGCGACGAAGTCGGCGACGACGCAGTCAATCGGCAAGCCATCGCCTTCGATCATGATGCCCGTTTGGCCGGTAGCTACGAACTTGGCGTCTTTGCCCCGCTTCTTGAGGCCCTTGGCGACTTCCACGGAGACGACCATTTTGCCAATGCTACAATCATGACCAACGGTGTGAATTCGCAGGCACTCGGGCCGAAGCCCTTGTTTTTTGGCGATTTCCTTTTCGCTGTTTTTGCGAACGTCGTATAGCGTCACGCCTTTGGCTTTGGCGGCAGCGGCGAATTCTGGGTCATCGGAAAGAAAATCGTGCAATCCCGAAAGTACATTCATCCCCCGCGAAATCGCATCAAGGATGATCGGTCGCCAGGCCAGCGGAACCTTGCCTCCCGGTGGGGCGATGCCGATCGCCAAAGTATCGGCGCCAGGCGCTTCGGCAAGCGAACCTATGATCGGCACACTGCTATCGACGCCTAGCAGCGTTTTGACCGAGCCCCCTTTTTGGGTGCTGTCGAGCACAGCTACCGCTTCGTCAGGCCGATAGCGAATGATCGCCGTCGCCGTTTTGGCGGTGCGGGGATTAGTGTGACCTTCCGTGAGACAAACAATGCGGCGCGGCATGGAAGACTCTTGAATTTCGGTCCAAAGGGAAACCGAAAATCAGAATCGCCGGGGTGCCTCTCGTCAATCGGGCCGCTTACTGCTTTTGCGGAGGCGATTCGGCGCTAACTTCACCGCCGTCGCGTTCGTTTTCAAGAAGCTCGGAATTCTTCAGCCAGTTCGGAGCGAATCGCAGCAGCGGATTCGCCTCCATCAGCCGGTTTTTGCCCTCGGTCGTCAAACTTGCATGAGGCAATGAAACGTCCTTGAGCTTTGGCATCGATTGCAAGAACGCGAGGCCGGTGTCATCGATGTAGTTCGGACTCGAATCGAGCCACAGCTGCTCAAGCGATTGTGATTTGTTGAGGTACGCCAAGCCCTGATTAGAGAACTTGGTGGCGTAAAGCACTAAGCAGCGAAGATTGGGCAAGTAAGAGAACCAGCGAAGCGCCTCGTCATCGAGCGCGGCTCGTGTCAGTTGAACCGTTTCGAGTGAGTTGCTCGTCGAAAGGCTTTCAATGCCTCGGTTGGTCACTTGCGAAGCGTTGGTCACCACAAGCTCTCGAAGCGATCGCATTTTGCCAAATTCACACATCCGCCGATCATTGACGAGCCGGCCGCTGACTCGCAGAACCTGAACGGAAGGCAGTGGATAAAGCACGTCAAGCGCTCTGAGGCGCTGATTTTCCGATTCGATCGATCGCTCTTGGGGAAGTCTTGGCTGAAGCAAGGAAACTTCCACAACGGTATGGAAAACATCTACGCCTGTCCGTTCGAGGATGAACGACGGCACCCAGGATTCAGCATTACTGCGAATTCCTTCCCCTTCGATTTGGTAGTCGTAACAAACCGTTCCGCCAAGGTTCTCAATGCTCCGCACTGCGTGTCGCTGGCGCTCCGAACGCTGGTAGGTCACGCCGCCCACGACACCCAGCATCATGAAAAGCGCAATAACAATCGGGCGCATCTTCGTTTGAGTGCGCGGCGCTGCAGCGGCGGTTTCTGTGTACGCTGGGATGAACGAGAATGCGTTTTTGGTCATGATCGAGGAATCCCCCGAAGGCCGAATTTGAGCCGTGGCAGCGCAGTGCGCCCAGATGAAACCTAGCTCACGCAGCGTGCAGCTGCATTTTTGTTGCGGCGATCGACGAGCCGCTCCGATTCAGACCGTACAAGCAGCGCAATCCGACATCGCGCAAGCCGTCCATTCGCAATTCGCCCGATTTATCCTACAACCGCACCCACGTCGATTTTTCTTGATGGCACTTTTGACAGCTCATTACCACCAACCCAATCGATTCCTGCCGCTTTTCCCGCCCTCGCGTTTGGCCGCCATGGCAATTTAGACAGCATGCATCCGCCGATTCCATGAGTTTTACAGGGATAACCGCATTGGTTTTGATGCTCGACAGAAGGCTACTATTGCACTGAACGCTGACGGAGCTCGTGGCATGAGGAATGGTTGTCGCAAAGGATGCATCCGCTTTGCCCCGCGTCGCCCATAGCTGGCTGCCAAAGGTCGCTGCCGCCCCAAATAGGCAAGCGGCAGCGCACACCACAATGAATGCCGCTCCACTTCGAGATGCGGCGTTTGCGGATTTCTTTTTCCGCATTCGGTCTTCATGTTCTCGTTGGACCAGAACCTGCACTCGATTCACAAGGCTTGGTGGTTGATGGCCAGTTGTCTGTTCGCTAATGCGTCCATTATAAGTTGGCAAATCGGATTCAGTTGCGATCGATGCAATGGGTCGCATCGCCTCAGCAAAGGAGCGGCACTCGTGACAGGCGCTTAAATGCTGTTCCACAGCCTCGTCGGTGCTGGAGCCGCTGGGGAATGGTACTGACGTGAGTATTTCAAAGACGTCATCGCACCGCATGTTCAACCTCGCTTGATGAAAAGCTGACGTTTGGCGATTCGCTCGATTTCGGAGGTTCCGTCCGATCCGCGCCGAGCATCGCGCCTAGCCTGAGCAAACCTTCCTTCACTCGATACTTCGCCGTTCGCAAACTACAACCTGTGGCCTCGGCGATCGCTTCAAATTTGAGTCCACCAAAGAACCGCAACCGAACCGCGTCGGCATGGGCTTCCGGAAGTTTCTTCAGTGCATGTCGTAATTGCTTTCCGCATTCCTGCAATTCGATTCGTTCAGAGGGAGAATTCGCTTCCTCGTTTTGCGAGCCGCAGTGGATCTCTGCAAAACCAGTTCTTAGCGATTCCGCGCGGCGTTCTTTTTCCGATGCTCTACGACACTGATTCAGTAGGATCGTCCAAAGCCAAGTACGGAATGCGTACTGGGAATCATAAGAATCAAGCCAGCGAAAAGCGCACAGGAACGCTTCCTGAACTGCATCTTCC
>JBKJSI010000637.1:0-5833 GCA_046595915.1 Pirellulaceae bacterium | reverse complement strand
ACCACCATCCAAGCAACCTACACACAGGCGGCATAGCGCTACGATCACGTGGAGGAGCTATTTAGTGATACTCAGCGTCTTCGACCAGAAATGCTATGTAGCGCGCCTGGTACAAGTGCCCCGTTGACGAAGGTGATGTTCGCGATGGCACTTCGGGACTTCACCTCGCGAGTCGTATGCCCGCGAATTGCCAACGCGTTTCGGGAGGAAAGAAATTTCGGTAGGTCGCTCGGATGTGACCTGGGGGTGTGGCGATTGAACCGCCACGCAAAACGAATTGGTTGCACATGAATTTCCCGTTGTACTCACCTAAGGCGCCCGGTGGGGCTTGGTAGCCGGGATAGGCGATGTACTGGCTCGCGGTCCATTGCCACAAGCTGTTCATTGCGTGCGGGTCATCGGCGAGGGCGTGTTCCCACTCCTGCTCGGTTGGCAATCGACTTCCCGCCCATCGTGCGTACGCGTCGGCTTCGAAATAACTAACGTGACAAACCGGTTCGTCGGGTTCAACGGGCAAACGTCCCGACAGCGTGTATCGTGACCATCCGTCTGGCTCACGTTGCCAGTACAACGGTGCGCTCCACTGGTTTGCTAACACTTCGTTCCACCCCATCGACAACCAAAACTCTGGGCGTTGGTAACCACCGTCCTCGATGAATGCAATGTATTCGGAATTGGTAACACAGCGACTTGCAATTTCGTAGGTGTCGAGAAAGAACCTGTGTCGCGGCCGTTCGTTGTCGAAGGCAAACCCGTTTGTATCCGTCCCAATCCACGCCAAAGTCTCGTCGGCCGCTTTCCATTGCATCGGATGCGACGCGAAACATTCGAAACGTTCATCGCTGTAAGCGGGCTCAAGCGGGTTGCACGACAGAGCATGTTTGATGTCAGTCAACATCAACTCTTGGTGCTGTTGCTCGTGATGCAAGCCGATTTCGAGAAGGTTGAGTTGCTCGCTCGGAAGCTCGCTCGATTCAAGCATATTACGCATCGCGACATCGACGTGCTTGCGATAGGCCAACGTCTCTTGCATGCCAGGACGCGAAATCAGGCCACGACTTGACCTCGGGAATTGCTTGCCAACGGTGTTGTAGTATGAGTTAAACAGGTACTCAAAGCTGGCATCGAATTTCTGGTATCCGGCGTGAGACTTCAAAAGGAACGTCTCGAAGAACCAAGTCGTATGTGCCAAGTGCCAGCGGATTGGGCTCGCATCGGGCATCGACTGGATCGCACAGTCTTCGTCGCTCAATGGCTTCGCCAGGCGAATGCTGTGACGTCGCACACTCTCGTAGCGAAGGAACGTTTCGAAGTTCGTGGTGCTCTCTGGTTTCCCCGGTGCGTTGGTCGTCATCTTCTATTGAACCTTGACGCCTTTCCAAAACGCAATGTAACCCTTGATCTTGGCAGCCTGTGGCTTCGGGTCAGCATAGTACCACGCTGCCTGCTCATTCACTTTGCCATCCACCACGATGTCGTAATAGTTGCAAAGCCCCTTCCAACCACACGATGTCGTCGCCGATGATGGTTTCAGCAACGTTTGGTTAACCGAATCGGCGGGGAAATAGTGGTTGCCATCGACGATCTCAGTCGCCTCGCTTTGTGCGATCACCGTGTCATTCCATGTGGCTTTCATCGTGAATCCTGATTTTCAAGTTAAGAAACAGTGTGGGAAAGTTTTGTTACGCGTTTTTGCTATCGATGCCGTGAATTGCCAGCAACAACTATTCGATCACCAAATGCAGAATGGCAAATTGATCGTTATCGTCCGTCCACGATCGATGGAGCGAGAAACCGTATTGTTTAGCAAACGCGGCGAAACCCGAGATGGTGTATTTGTGCGAATATTCAGTCAGGATCTCTTCGCCATGCGAAAACGAAAACTCGTGGTCTCCGATCGTAACGATTTGTTCGCATTGGCTTACGATTGAAATCTCGATTCGATGCAGTGCACCGTTGTAGAGGGCTTGGTGCCGGAATTGCGTGACATCAAAATCGCCTCCCAGTTCACTGTTAATGCGATTCAACAAGTTGAGACTGAACTTGGCCGTGGTGCCTTTGGCGTCATCGTACGCGGATTGAACAACGGAAACTTCTTTTTGCAAATCAATTCCGATCAACAGCCCTCCCTGGACTCCGAGCATCCAAGCCATCTGTTGAAGCAACTTTCCTGCTTCTTTGGGTGTAAAGTTCCCAATCGTCGAACCGGGAAAATACAACGCTACATGCGATGGGTCAGTCGAACTTGGCGGCAAGGCAAAGGGTTCCGTGAAGTCGGCAATGACCGGGAGAACTTCAATTGCGGGGTAAGCGTCACGCAGCTCCTCCGCCGTACGCATCACGTGTTCACGCGAAATGTCCACTGGAACATAAGCGACGGGGTTTTGGAGTGAATCAAGAAGAATCCGAGTTTTGATGCTGCTGCCACTGCCGTATTCAACGAGCATCACCCCTTCACCGATCTGTGACGCAATCGAAGCGGCGTGCGACTGCATGATTTGCGACTCAGCCCGCGTGAGATAGTACTCCTCGAGTTCGCAAATCTCATCGAACAAGCGCGAACCGCGTTCGTCGTACAAATACTTACTCGGCAGCGATTTCGAAGCTCGTGAAAGACCCTCGATGACGTCCTGTTGGAACGCCATGTAAATTGCTAATTGGTCGTGGCTGCTGTTCATGGGTCGATTTAGCAAATGTCGGAAAGGTGAACGGCGGGTGTACAGCCACCTCGTGATTGTTGCATGTTATCCATGATGGCAAGCCTCATTGTGGCCAGATGCGGGAATTTATTGGCCGCGCAAGGCTGTTTTCGCCAGGATTACCCGTCGAATACCAAGAAACTTCTCAATTGGCGCTCTCGCTCTTGGACACTGAATTCTATCGGGGACCCAAAACAGTCGGCCAGGACATGAGAACAATTCATGGAAGAAGCTACCAGCTTTCAGGAGACTGTGGCGAGTATTCGGTTGCGAAACGTAGCGGCATTCCATTCGGAAGCGGATTTGACGACGCGAAGCAAGTTGTGAATGGCGCCTGAAAACCGCGGCGCCTGGCGCCCTAAAAGTGTAGCGCGGGGTAGTTGCGGGAATGGTATCGGCCCTTCCCGCTGGGGGCCATGTGAACTGGTTGCTTATTTTGGCGGGATTGCTCCTGAGAGGGATTTTGACGGCGTGCTCAATCGCCTCGTGGAATTTCTTGAGCCCTTTGACGCTGAGTTGAGTCAGCCGAAGCAGCGCCTGGGTGCGACGGATTATGTGTGCAGCCTGATTTCCGATCTGCAACGCAAGAACGTGTGGCGGGAAAGGCCTTGGCTTCGAGCAAGGCATCTGAAACTCCTGGAGGGAACCCGCAGGAGTTGCAGTGTCCGTGGAATCGGCGCCGCCTCACACCAATCAGTGCGACGGCGCAGGGCGCCTTTGAAAATCATCCCAAGTCCCTTTGGGGAGGATTCGCGCGAACACGCTTTGGTCGATTCGAAGAGAGTTGAGCACAGGGTGGTCGGTGACAAAGTTGTCAACGCTGTTTGCCGCGTAGCCGACTAAATAGTAAAACCGCTGGAACCTAGGCCGGTCGCACCCCTGCGCTGAGGCCCGGTTGCATCCGGCTTAGTTTGAATGATCGCACTCAAGGAAATGGCATGGCCAAGGCCAAAGATCCGAAAATAATATCTGGTCGCAAGATTGATTGGTGGCTTAATCAATATGCAGTCTGCCACCAAAATCACATCAACAAGCTGATTCATTACATTTGCGTTCCTGCGATCGCCGCCTGCGTGCTCGGCCTGTGCTGGGCGATTCCAGTGCCGGGAAATTTCGGGCCATGGATCAATGTTGCGACGCTGGTCACGGCATTGGCCACCCTCTTTTACCTGCGACTCTCACGGGCGCTGGCGGTCGGCATGCTGTTATTCACGCTGCCGATCTTAGGGTTGTTCTATTGGTTGACAACCTCGGGCCATGCGCCGCTGGTATGGCAGGGTTCACTTGTGGTGTTCGTTATCGCGTGGTTCCTTCAGTTCATTGGACACAGGATCGAAGGGGCCAAGCCCGCCTTCTTTGAAGACCTACAATTCTTAATGATTGGCCCGTTATGGATCTTGGCCCACTTCATGGGCAAGTTCGGAATAAAATACTAATCTATGCGTACGCCAGCCGGTCCCAGGTCGCCACAAGAAATCGGCTGGCGAACCATTCGACCTATAAACTCGAGGGCTACCACCAGCATGATACGTCTCACCGCCAGACTGCTTCGCCGTTCGATTGCAACCGTCATCCTGCTGGCATTTGTATCGACGGCGTCGGCTCAAAAACCGGAGTCCGCCGGTGAGGCGATTTCCGCGCAAGCCTTAGCAGGGCAGGTCAAGATTCATCGCGATGAATGGGGTGTTGCACATGTCTTTGGCAACACCGATGCATCGACCATTTTTGGTGTTGGCTACATCCAAGCCGAAGACTATTTCTGGCAGTTGGAAGACACAGCAATCCAAGCAATCGGTCGCTATGCGGAAATCAAAGGGGACGAAGGATTGAAGACCGACTTGTTGGTTCGCAGTTTTGAATTACCCGGAAAGTCACAAGAAGATTTCGAATCCGCCAAGCCCGAGCACAAATTGCTTGTGTGTGCATTCGCCGCAGGTGTCAACTACTTCCTGGAGAAACACCCAGCAGTGAAGCCGCGTATGCTCAAACGATTCGAGCCTTGGCACACCGTTGCAATCGACCGATACTTGATGTTGACGATGGCTTATGGTGGTAGCTCGGCCGGCAAGCCCAACAAAGGCGAAGCCCGTTTTTCCGCAATGGAGAAAAGCAAAAACGTCCCGAAGTACAGCTGGCAATGGACGGATCCTGCAAGTGCATTTGAGCAAGAATCGTTTGAAGCGGTCGGATCGAACGCCTGGGCGATTGCGCCGTCCAGGACGAAATCTGGCAAAGCGATGCTGTTCATCAATCCGCACCAACCGTGGTACGGCATTGGACAGTTCTACGAAATGCACCTGCACAGCAAAGAAACGCTGCGTTTTTCCGGCGCCTGTTTTTTTGGCAGCCCCATTCCCGTTCTGGGACACAGTGAATACTTGGGCTGGGCATACACGGTCAACGAACCAGACATCGCCGACTCGTGGACCGTGAGTTTCGACGACCCTGACGAGCCGCTGAATTATCGTTACGGCAACGGACATCGCAAGGCCGAAGAGTGGACAGAAGAAATCGGCTTGTTGATTGGCGACAAGGTTGAAGAAAGGAAGATCACTTTCCGAAAGACTCATCACGGTCCGGTCGTTCGACAAAAAGACGGGAAACATATCGCCGCTCGCGTCGGCCGCCTGTATTCGCGGGAGCGATTCGACCAGGCGCTCGGCATGATCCGTTCCAAGAACTTCAAGCAGTGGTACCAGGCATTTTCGCAATGTGCGATTCCGATGTTTAACGTCGTCTACGCCGATCGCGATGGAACGATTTTTTACGGATACAACGGAGCGGTGCCCGTTCGCAAGCAAGGCTTGAATTGGAAAGGCACGGTTGATGGAAGCGATCCTGATACCGAATGGAATGGCTATCACAAATTGGAACAACTGCCGCAAGTGCTGAATCCGAAGTGCGGCTATGTGCAAAGTTGTAACTCTTCGCCCTTCACCACGACTGAGTTGGAAAATCCAAATCCTGATGACTATCCCCATTACATGGTTCGCGAGATCGGTGTCGACCGCCGGCGGAGCAAACGTTCAAGACAATTGTTGGGTGAAGCTCAGGGGATCACATTCGAAGATTTCCAAAAGCTGACTTTCGACACTCATCTTTATTGGCGCCTAACCGAACTGAAAAACTGGAAA
>JBKJSI010000494.1:0-5948 GCA_046595915.1 Pirellulaceae bacterium | reverse complement strand
CAGCGACCACCTCTGGGCCAAGGCCCACGCCTGGGCCGAAGAAATTGCCAAATCCGCCCCGAGCGCAATTCAGCTCACCAAACGCATGATCTACGAAAACATCGGCGAACACCTCTTCACCCTCCTCTCCGCCGGCGCCGCCATGAGCGCCACCGCGAGAACAACCGAATCCGCCACCGAAGGTGTCCAAGCCTTCTTCGAAAAACGCGAACCCAAGTGGGGCTAGCCGGAGCCTACTGAGGCACAAAAAAAGCCCTGCTGCACAATGAAGTGAAGCAGGGCTCGCGGTTTTATCAGTTCTAACGTCGAAAAGAAACTACTTGATCAGCGGTCCGCCGTCGCCAAGGCCGCCCTTGAGGTCGCCCTTTTCTTTCTTTTCCTTCTTTTCCTTCTGAGCTTCCTTGACGGCTTCGGCTTCCGTTTCCGGATCAGATGCCCAGCCGACGCGCTTCATCGAGAGGCCGATCTTGCGGTCTTCGGTGTCGACGCGGAGAACCTTGACCTCGATGTCGTCGCCAACCTTGACCATGTCTTCGGGGTTCTCGACCTTGTGATCGGCGAGTTCGGAGATATGGAGTAGACCTTCGAGGTTATTCTCGAGGCCCACAAAGACGCCGAAGTTGGTGATCTTGGTGACCTTGCCATGAACGACTTGACCAGGTTGATACTTGGTCGGGATGTCGGTCTGCCATGGATCGTCGGCGAGTTGCTTGAGACCCAGTGCGATACGACGGCGTTCCTGATCGACGGACAGAATCTTGCAGGTAACGGTCTCGCCCTTCTCGAGCATTTCGCTCGGATGGCTGATCTTGCGCGTCCAGGACATGTCCGAGACGTGCAACAAACCATCGATGCCTTCTTCGAGTTCGACGAAGGCGCCGTAGTTGGTGAGATTGCGAACCTTGCCGGTGACCATGCTGTCGACCGGGTATTTTTCCGTGATCTTGGTCCAGGGATTTTCCTGGGTCTGCTTCATGCCGAGCGAGAGCTGCTGCTCCTTCTGGTCGATGCCCAAAATCACCACTTCGATTTCGTCGCCAATATTGACGAGCTCGTTCGGGTGATTGATGCGCTTCGTCCAAGACATTTCGCTAATGTGAACAAGGCCTTCGATGCCCGGTTCGAGCTTCACGAAGGCGCCGTAGCTCATCACGTTGACCACGGAGCCCTTGTAGACGCCGGCAACGCTGTACTTCTCGCTGACATTGTCCCAAGGATTCTTGAGCTTCTGCTTGAGGCCCAATGCGATCTTTTGTTTTTCGCGATCGATATGGAGCACCATGACTTCGATCTCTTGATCGATGGCGACCATTTCGGAGGGATGACCGATGCGTTCCCAGCTCATATCGGTGATATGGAGCAGGCCATCGATGCCGCCGAGGTCGACGAACGCGCCGAAGTCGGCAATGTTCTTGACGACGCCCTTGCGGACCTGGCCGACTTCGAGGGTCGAGAGCAATGATTGGCGATCAGTGATGCGTTGCTTCTCGATGAGCGAGCGGCGGCTGACCACGATGTTGCGGCGCTCGACGTCGATCTTGAGCACTTCGCAAACGACTTCTCGGCCGATGTAATCGCCGATGTCGGCGGGGCGGCGAATATCGACTTGGCTTGCGGGGAGGAATACGTTGACGCCGATGTCGACGAGCAAACCACCCTTGATCTTCTTCAGGACGGAGCCGGTGACGACGTTCCCTTCCTGGATATTCTTCATCACCTCTTCCCACTCGATGATGCGCTGAGCTTTGCGCTTGCTCAGGCTGATCATGCCGTGGGGATCGTCGGGCGTGCCCATGTCATCTTCGAGGTCTTCGATCAGAACTCGGAGCACTTCGCCCACGACGGGTGGCTTATTGGGATCTTCCCATTCATCGCGATTGATGATGCCTGCGCTTTTGAAGCCGATGTCGACCATGACGTGGTCGGCTTCGACCTTCATGATGCGACCTTCAACAATCTTGTTCACGTCGAACTCATGTTCGCGGTGAACTATCTCCTCTTCTACCTCCAAAATGCCGGCAGTCGCCGAATCAAACATTTCGCTAAAGGAGGGATCGTCTTCTAAATTTCGAATGAGGTTACGATTGACCATGAGAACTCTTGCCGCGACCGGGTTTTGCAACGCTACTGTGAACGGTCACAGAGCTTAGAAACTCGGTTTCTGGCCGCCCGTCCCTACTAGGGGCGTGCAGCGCAAATGCGAATGGGTAAAGGGTTTACGTCTCCCTGCCAGTTGCGTACCGACTTCGGCGCGCGGAATCTCCGGCAAAAAGGGAATCGGGGAGTTTATCGATTTTTGGCTTTGGCTACAACCTGGATTGGAGCCGTTCAACCAGTGAAATGGCGATATTAGGAATTCGAGTGCATGCTTGCGAAAATTGGCATTGTTACGGTTTCCGATCGGGCTAGTCGCGGTGTTTACATCGATTTGGGTGGTCCGGCGATTGTTGAGTACCTCAGAGAAATCCTCACGAATGAGTGGTCGCCGGAATCTCGGGTCATTGCCGATGAGAAGGCACTGATTGAAACAACGCTAGTTGAGCTTGCCGATCAAATTGGCTGCTGCCTGATCATCACCACAGGCGGTACTGGGCCTTCACCGCGCGATGTGACTCCGGAGGCGACTGAGGCGGTGGCCGACAAACTAATGCCAGGGTTTGGCGAATTGATGCGAAAAGTGTCGCTTGAAAAGGTCCCAACGGCGATATTGTCGCGCCAGACCGCGGCGATTCGAGGGAAGTCGTTGATCATCAATTTGCCAGGGCAACCGAAGGCGGTTCGCGAGTGCCTTAACGCGGTGTTTCCCGCTGTGCCCTACTGTATCGACCTAATCGGCGGTCCATTCTTAACGACGGATGAAACGAAGCTGGTGACATTTCGGCCGAAAGCAAAGTAACGCCGCTTGGGAATCGCCGGATCACGAATAGGGAACGGCATCGCTATTTTTGGGGATTGCCAGCGCTCTGTGGGACGGCAATTGCAAAGATCTCCGAGCGGGCGGCGAAGTAGAGGACTCCATTGGCCACGATCGGCGTGCTATAGATGGGGGCGCCGAGGGTTTGTTCGCTAAGGATTTTTAGTTCTTTTTCGCAGGCAAAGATCACGACGTCGCCATCTTCGTCGCCGAGGTAGACTTTGTCGCCGATGATCATGGGGGAGCCCCAGATGGCTGCGAGCATGTCGTGTTCCCAGTAGCGCTGGCCGGTTTTGAAATCGATGCAGTGGAGGTAGCCGCTGAGGTCGGCGGCGAAAACGAGGCCGTTGTGGACTGCGGCGGTGGAGATGGTGCGGCGGAAATCATATTTCTTTTGGCGGCCTTGGCCGGTGGCGCCGCCGAGATGCCAGACTTTGCCGGACTCGGTGATGTCGCCCTTCTTCGAGGCATCGATGCGGTAGATGTGGCCGACGCCTTCGCCGAACTCAGGATCTTGGCCGGTGGCGGCGATGACGCTTCCTTCGACGAAGATCGGCGTGCCGATGATTTCACTGCGGTCACTTCGACCTGGTTCGCCGCGCTTCGCGTCTTTGGGGTTCAGGTCAAATTTCCAGATGAGTTTTCCTTTGCCCTCTGCCGCCGAGGCTTCGATGTCGAAGGCATAGATCCAGCCGTCGCCGCCGGGGAAGAAAACGAGTGTTTTGCCATCGATTTCACCTAGTGAGGGCGAACTCCATTGGCCGTGGAGAATCTCGGTTCCAGGCGAGGCGTCTTGCCAGATTACTTTGCCGGTTTTGCGATTGAGGCAGAGGAAGCTGGGGGCCTCTGGCGAAGCGACTTTTTCGTGGGCGTCATCGAGGCCGTTGGAAGTGACAACAAAGAGGTAGTCGCCGTGGACCGTCGGGGAGCAGGTGGCCATGTTGTGCGGGTAGACTTTGAGCTCTTTCCGCATGTCGAGGAGCCAGACGATATCGGCGTCTTGTTTTGTAGCGTCGGTTTCGGATTTATAGGGGCCGTCGTTTTCGCCGTCGAGGAAGCCTTCGACATCGAGGCAGACAACTTCGCAGCGGTTGGTGACAACATAGAGCAGGTTGTCGACGACGCAGGCGGTTGAGCAGACGCCCATTTCGGGCCAATCTTCGGCGCGGTCTAGTTTTTCGCGAGTGAGTTGCCAGAGGAATTTGCCCGTTTTTTCGTCGAGAGCGACGACGCAGCCGCGATCCTCTTCGGCGGGGTGTTTATCGGGGCGAAGACCAGCGGAGTTGTTGGTGCCGACGAACACTTTGCCGCCGGAGACGATGGGGTTGCCGTAGTTTTGGGAGCCGAGCTTGGTGCTCCAGAGGATATTTTTTCGCGATTCAACATCCCACACGGTGGGGATACTTTTGGCTGCGCCTTTATCAAGGCTTACCATGTTGCGGGAGCTTGTGCCGCCCCATTGGGGGTAGTCTTGGGCGGTCGCGTGGTTAATTGAGAGTGCGTAGAAGAGGAAGATTAGGGTTGTTGACGCATTGAAACTTCCCCAGCTGTCGGCAAGCCGCCGGGGAAGTGTGGGTGATACTGTTATTGTCAAGTTGAAGCTCATTGAGCGCCGCTGGCGGTTTCGGCTGGTTTGGCTTTTGCGCCTGCGGCTATGGCGTAGATTCGGTTACGGTTAGCGATGAATAGGGTTTCATTGGCGACGATGGGGGAAGTGTAAACCGCGCTGCCCATGTCTGCGATGGCTAGGGGTTCGTCTTGAACTTCCTTGTCGAGTTTGAAGATCGCGATTTCGCCATCTTCGTCGCTGATGTAGACCTTGTCGCCGATGATCAACGGTGAGGCCCAGGAGCATGCGAGCATGTCGTAGGTCCAGTGGGCTTTGCCAGTCTTGGCGTCAATGCAGTGGAAGAGGCCGGCGAAATCGGCGGTGAAAAGGAGATCGTTCTTGATCGCCACCGTACCAAGGGTGCGATGCATCGTGGTCTCAAATTTGGTCGGATCGTTACCAACGTAATGCCAAACGGCGGCAGAGTTGGGATTATCGCGCTGGAAGTCGCCATCTTTTTCGACAAGCGCCTGAAGGCGCTTGGGCGCCACCGGTTTAGTCATGTCTTTCATGTTGTAAACGATGGTGGGACTGACATCGCCGCTCTTGGTGGGGTCGATGCACCAGAGATGGCCATTGCCTTCGCCGTGATCGGGATCTTCGCCGACGGCGACGTAGACGAGGCCATCATAGATCACAGGTGTTGAGATGATGTGGTTGCGAGAGGCGCCAGTTAGTTTGTAAATAGATTCTTTCGGATTGCAGTCAAACTTCCACAGGAGCTTCGATTTGCCGTTTTCTCCTTCGAGCGCGAAGCTGTAGACCCAGCCGTCGCCGGCGCCAAAAATTGCTTGCTTTCTGCCGCCGATCTCGCCGTAGGCTGGGGAGGACCATTGGCCATGCAACACGTTGGCGCCGGGTGAGTTGTCGGACCAGAGGATTTCACCGTTATCGCGATTGCAGGCGAGGAAGCTTGGGGCGGCGGGCATGGGAAGTTCTTTGTGACCTTCGTCGACGCCATTGGAGGTGTTGACGAGAAGGATATTGCCGACGCAGGTGACGGAGCAGTTACACATGTTGTGCTGGAAGACCTTGAGATCTTTCATCATGTTGACCTTCCAAACGACGTCAGCTTCCACCTTTTCGTTGGCAAGGGCTTTGAGATCTGGCTTCATGCCGGTGATTTCATCTTTTACCACGCCGTCGTTTTCGCCATCGAGGAAACCTTCGGTATCGAGACAGACGATCTCGCCGCGATTGGAGACGTACCAGAGCCGATCGCCATCAATGAGCGGGACGCTGCATACGCCTTGGTCGGGCCAGTCGTTCACCCGACCCGCCGGAATTTTTTCGTTGGAATGCTGCCAAAGGAACTTTCCGGTCTTCTCGTCGAAGCAGACCAGGGCTCCGAGGTCAACTTTGGCGGGATACTGCTTGGCATAGGCTGCGCCATTATTGGTGCCGACAAAGACCTTGCCATTGGCG
>JBKJSI010000395.1:0-4877 GCA_046595915.1 Pirellulaceae bacterium | reverse complement strand
GCCGAAAAGATAGCAAATCGAAATCAGAAAGTCACCAGCAAACAACAGCATCGTTGCTACAGTCTCACTTTTTCGTAGAGATTTCTTCCACCACTCTGAAGCACGACGGTGTGCTGGAAGGCGGACGTATAAACTTCAAATTCACCTTGCTCGTTTGTTTTGGCGTATTCCGAGAATGATCGCATTACAGCCTTATTCGATTTTTGGGGATTGGGTAGTGATACGCCGGGAATTTCATAGATCTGCCTTCCCTCTTGTCGCACGGCGACGGTCTGCCCTGCATCGGGCTTTTTGTCTTTGCCAAAAGTCACTTGGCCATAGATTCGCCGTCCTGGCTCCAAATGGAGCACAATTCCATCGAGCGGTTTGTTTCGCGCGGTGACAATCCAATCCACCGGCATTGCGAACAGCTTTTCCTTTTCCATCCGCGCGCCGATCATGCAGAGCAAGTCGGGCGGAACTTGAAAAGTGAACTTACCTTCCTGATCGGTCATGGTGTTGCGATAGCCGCTATGCTCTTCATATCCATCGCCAACAAATTGCACTGAAGCACCCGCCGCTGGTTTCTCGTCTGGCATTAGAACCTTGCCGGACACTGAAATGAGCTTTCGCAGCCGCAACGTTGTTTCTGGATTCGTCATTGCGAGGTCGATGTTTAGCGAAATGGCATCATGGTTTTTGAACTGACCATTGAACGAAAGGTTGCCGGCCGCCTTGGGCAGGTAATCAAAGGTTGCGGTTCCATCCTCCTTCGTATTGACTGAAAACTCATCCCAAAAATAGGAAAGGTTGGCGCCGCGATACTGTCCCGCGACGATTCCGGGTATCGACAATTGACTGGGGCCCACCTTCACGCCCGCCAAAGGGTGACCATCTTCGTCGACCGCTTTGATTGTGATTGATCTGCCGCCCTCAAGATTGAGGGCGATCGGCTCGGAAACTGCGCCGGCGGGGGAGGTTTCCTTTTCAAGCCTGGCAATCGCGATTCCCTCACCCGGCTGAACCGCGAACATTCCCCCTCCTTCATATCCATCTGGAACGAGCCAAGTCGCGATGCCTTGGGCATCTGTCTTCACGACCGACTTCAGTGGTCGGTACTTGTCATAACTCAGCAACAGGCAAGCGGTGGCGTGTTCTCTCGCGCCACCACTCGCGCCAACCACTCTGGCGGTTAATTTCCTGGCAGGCTTCAGTACGATGCGAGTTTCTTCCTCCTTCCACTCTTTCTCTTCGTAGGGAATTGATGTCACTCCCTGCTGAGTTCCATCTTTCGTGCGGGCGACGACCATTGGCGCACTTCCGTTGAGCCTCACTTCCAGAGAGAACTTCCCTTCCGCGTCTGACTGAACGATTTTCTCTTCCGGTCTCATCCGAAAACTGAGCATCGCCTCCGCGCCCGGCACTGCTTTTCCCTGTTCATCGAGGACGATGCCGCGGAAGGTCTTGAGAACGCCTCGTTCTTGCGCTATTGCGATCGACGGCAAATGAAGCAGCATCCCCATTATCGAGAACACTGCTAGTCGAGCAACTCTCATCGAATGTTCTCCAAGACGGTTTCAGTCATCGAGCTTCTTGGGCAACTATTTCTACCTCGGCTCCGCGTTGAACGGTATTAGAAAATCCCGTTGATATTCTTTTTCCGTCGTGAGTTCGTGTTTTTCAAAGAGTTCATCCGCCTGTGTAATTGGGGCTTTTAAGCGAAGCGAGAGGAAAATACTGCCTGGGCTAGCATAAAACTCATACACCCCTTCGGCGTTTGTTTTCACGTCTTCGGAAATTTGGGAGGAGACGTGTTTTATGAAAGGCAAGCCTTTGTCTGTTGGCTCAGGCAACAAGATGCCTGGAAAATCTTTCAACCCTCTTCCCAAGTGCTGAAGCGTGATGCTGATGCCTTGCTCCGGTAAGCGGTTACTTTCTTTCGTCACCTTGCCGTGAACGCGAATCCCTGGCGCAAGCCGAAGCTCCAGCTCTTCGATTGGCTTGTCTGGATGCGTGACAATACCATCGATCGGCCGCGCTACTAGCTTGCCGTCTTTGGCGCCAATCATGCAAAAATGGTGCGGCTTCGCGTCAAAGCTAAATTTGCCTCCGATGTCCGTTAGCGCCTTCATGTGGATGCCATCTGAATCGTAATTCCGCCCCGTGAGGGTCACTTCTATTTCCTTGGCTGGCGTCCCATCGGGCATGAGCACTCGGCCCGCAACTTTGGCCGATTTATGCATCAATAGCTTGTTGGCAGGCGCTTCATCACTAAGCAGCGTATCCAGTCTTCCGTTCGCATACTCGCTTTTGTCGCCAAAAGTGGTCAAGTGTTTGCCCCACGCGGGTAGCCAATCGAAGCGAACTTTTCCATTTCTATCAGAGCGTTCGCAAATCTCATCGGCGAAGCTTGAAAGGTCGAAAAGATCGCGAGATTGGGAAGAGCCACTCGGCTTTGGAACTAACCATACGTAAACTCGTACATCCGCAAGCGGCTGCTCATCGCCATCTACGACATCAATCTCAACAGTTGTTGCCCTGTCGAGCTGCAACGTAACCTTATTTGGAATCTCCACCGGATCCTTGGGATCGCCGTAATTCACGTAGTCGAGCCCCTGCCCGGATTTGAGCGCGAAGAAACTCACCGACTCCGCACCACTGGGAATCTGCCATACCACGTCGCCTTCCGAGTTGGTTTCACCCCACACTTTGTGGGCACCGTGGCCTGGATAACCTAAAAGTGCGCCGGCTTTAGCTTTTGCGATTGGCTTGGAATTGCCGTCAACCACTTTCACCCTCACCGACTCCGTCGGCTTGAGTTCCACTGTGACTTCTTCAGTACCTGGTTCTTTGCAATTAGGCGACAATGTCAAAAGACCTTGCTTCATCCCGTCGGGCGATTTGGCAACAATCGATGCTGTATCGCCCACAAAGTCGCGATACTCGAAAGTGAATCTTCCCTCGGCATCCGCTTTTGTGTCTCTCGTGGGCTGTCGGATGAATGGAAAGTGCACATCGGCGTTGGCGACTGGTTTTCCCTGCTCATCGACGACGATCCCTTTGACAGACTTTTGGACCGTATATCGCTGCGCTAATAGTGGACTGGCGTTAGCCAAAATCATTCCCAACAAACCAAGTACCCAAAACGCACGCAACATGCGAAAGCCCTCTGATGGATGTGGCTTATTTAACCCGTAGTCTTGGCAAAGTGTCGGGTACGCCGGAGCCGAGTTCAATCCCTGCGATCGCAGCGGAGGAATGAGAATAAGATTCCGAATGGCGGCGTGCGAAAATGTGCTGTTTTTGGATCTGCTTTCTCGAGGCGATTGGTTTTCTCATAATTGAGGGAACGCCCTTTCGGCGGAGCGAAAGGCGACTGTCGGGGCGACGGCCCTGATTGACCCTTCGGTTAGGGGCGGCTAAATTCACCGTCGTTGAACCCGGCCATGTGCCGGGTTTTTCTTGGCGAGGGCTTGTGACAAGTTTCACAATGTCGTACAACTCCTTGCAAGCAAACCACTTACCAATCAAGTTTCCCGGCAGATGACCGGCGGGTGAGTCTAGCGGTAATGGAAAATGCCCTGCTACCTGTGCTGCTCTTTGTGCTTGCCGCTGCGGCGGTGGGCATTGGCATGCTGTCTTTAGGCAGCTTGCTTGGTCCTTCGCGCCAGGGGCGTGTGAAGGAAATGCCGTACGAGAGCGGCATGGACCCGATTCATGATACGAAGCGGCGGTTCGATGTGCGGTTCCACCTGGTGGCGATCGCGTTTTTGCTGTTCGACGTCGAAATCTTGTTCCTCTATCCCTGGGCTGTGGCTAGTCATCCGGAAGCGCCGGGGAGTGGGAAGGGTTTTGAACTTTTGAATGGCGCCACGCCGACCGGCGATATCGCGATTCGCGATTTTCGGATGATTGTGTTTGGCGGGGCGATGTTCTTTCTGGTCTTGGTGGTTGCAGGACTCGTTTACGAGTGGCGTCGAGGAGTTCTGCGATGGCGATAGAGATTCCAGAAAATGTCGTTGTCAGTAAGCTCGATGAGCTGGGCAGTTGGTGCCGCAAGAACAGCTTGTGGCCGATGCCCTTTGCTACGGCTTGCTGCGGCATTGAACTGATGGCGACTGGGGCCAGCAAGCATGACATTTCCCGTTTTGGCGCGGAGGTGTTTCGCTTTAGCCCTCGGCAGTGCGACCTGATGATTGTGGCTGGCCGCGTCGTGATGAAGATGCTGCCGGTGCTGCAGCGTATTTGGCAGCAGATGCATGAGCCGAAGTGGTGTATTTCGATGGGCGCTTGTGCCTCAACGGGCGGCGTTTTCGATACTTACTGCGTGGTTCAGGGGATCGATCGCTTCATTCCGGTGGATATGTATGTGCCGGGTTGCCCGCCGCGCCCTGAGCAACTGATACAAGCGATTATCGACCTGCAAGACAAGATTCAACGTGAAGGGACGATCTCGGGACGCGAGTTCGAGACGGCTCAGCGACAGATGACCAAGCGGGCGCTGGTTGAATTGCCGGTGATTGGCGCGCCGCCTCGGTATCCGGTTTTGGCCTCGAATAAATTGAGTCATTAGGAAGCCTGTCCGAAAAGGGGGACAGGCACCCTTCGATCGTGCGGTAGCATGATTGCATGAACAACACTTACGGGAGCCAGTCCCCCTTTTCGGACAGGCTCTAGTTGATTTAAGTCGGTCGCGGCGATGGAACCAAATCGCTGTGATGAAGGAGCATCGTTGTGAGTCATCTCGAAACCGCACTACAGGCCCTCGCGTCGTCATTTGGCGACCTGCGGACCAGCGAGTTTCGTGGCAAGACGCGGATTGTGCTCTCGGCAGAGAACTTGTTTGCGGCGCTGAAACTGCTCAAGACGGATTTCGCATTCGATTATTTGGTCGACAT
>JBKJSI010000292.1:0-3500 GCA_046595915.1 Pirellulaceae bacterium | reverse complement strand
GAATCGTCAGCAGGTGATCGAAAAAGAGATACGCGCCAACAAAGGAAAGTGCAAATAGCAAGCACATGATCGTAGCGCCGACCACGTTACCGCCAAAGACAATATTCCAAACCGTGTTGGGGTTCTTCACTTCCTTCGGCGGCGGTTCAGCGGTATCAAAAGCCGCTGGCTTATCCGCAGTCGCCCCATCTTGGCCGAAACAGTGCGTAAGCGGCGCAACGGTGGGAGCGCCGAAGAAAAGTAACCCAACAAAAAACACTCGAAGCCAAGAGGACAATGTCCACTCCTTTTGTCGCTTGAAATTGGTTTCGCTCGCCGGCAATCCTACCTGCTGGAACATCACTTCGCGGCCCCCCGCAATTGCGTCAACGCCTCGATCGCTTCTGTTCGATGGGGATGACTCTCAGGCTTAGCCGCAATCCGTTCAAATAAAGCAATCGCGTCGCCATTCACTCCGCCGCGCTGTAATTGCCTCGCGGCAAGAAACTGCGCCTCAGTCGCAAGCGAAGCCTGAAGCGGATGCATCAAGGCAACCTGCATCCAGGCCTCGGCGGCCTTAGTATGTAAATTGTTCCTTGCTGCGGCCTGAGCAGCGACAAAATAAGGTCCAGCCCGTAAATCCTCTGGAAACCCAGCCGCCCGATCGAGCCAACGTTGCGTTTCGAGTGCCGTCGCAGTCGAAAGTTTGATCCGCCAAAGCTGAGATTCCGCCAGCGAAGCAATTCTTCGCGATGCCCCTTGAGCCAGTTTCTCGAGCAGGGCGATCGCATCTTTGCGTTTCTCGCCCCCCAACATCCAACTCGCGGCAGTCAGCTTCATCGCGGGCGCTGGATCACTGGCCCAAGCGGACAAACTTGCTTGGCTTGGCGTCTTAAAACCATCAATCCAGGCAAGCGGCAGGTAACCAAGCAATCGCGAATCTGGATCACCTTTCATGATCGGCGCCATTCGCTTACCCGCAGCATCAATCCCCCCCAGCCCCATCTCGCATTGTGAAATGAGGGCTGTTAGTTCTTTCTGACGCCAAGCAATTTTTTCCGTCGCCAGCGCTTTTTCGAAAGATTCCTTGGCCGACTCGAACTCACCAGCCGCTAGCCGAAGCCTTCCCTGCTTGTCATCATCAGATCGAACAGGCTCCAACTCTGCGAGTCGTGACAAAACAATTTTCTGTTCCCGCGTACTTCCCTTCGCGACAAAAATCGCATGCTCGCTCGTCAGTTCGATCACACTGCCGACGAGTCGAGCATATTTGTCATCATCATTGGGCGCGCGCACCACCAACACATCTTGGTCCTGAGCGATCGCATATCCGCAACGGAATGGGGAACTTTCTAGCGCCGTCAGAATCAAAGCCATAGTAAGAATCGCCGCAAGCGTTCGGAATCGATTCGGCATTATTTCGCTCTCGGCAATTGTGTCACATCGACATAGCGATACACGCCGCCATTGTCAGCCGTCAATTGTTCCAAAAAATTATCGAAGCTCTGCCTCGGTCCATAACCAAACTGAATCGCATTAATGGTGCAGCCCACATTCCAGCTTTTGATTTTGTGAAGTTCAGTCTCCGTGAGCACCGGGTCATCGGCATCGGTCAAAAAGAAAATCACATCGGGCCGCGCTTCAAGAGCCATCTTGAGTGCCGGCAAATGATTCGTCGCCCCTTGAGCCGGCGTTTCATTGACAAACCGCTCCGCCAGCAGTCGATTATCCTTCTTTGCGAAGTAGAGCCTCGTCCCACCGCCACTGGCGCTGCCGAAAACGGTTTGATTGTGGTTGTAAAAAACGATGCCGAATTGATGAATGTCGCCCAAATGAGAAACACTCGTTAGTAATTCACGCTTCGCGGCGGCGAGAGCCGCGCCGGCCATGCTGGACGAGCGATCAAAGACATAGACAAATCGCTGCCCTTCACCAATGGCGCCGAAGACGCTCGTTGATGTACCACCGCCTTTGCCAACGCCTCGACCGGGCCGCGACATCGCGCCCGTCGCACTTGCGGCGCTCGTCGTCCCCGGCGCTGCGCCGCTTTTCACCGCTACTGCCTTGGGTAGCCCAACGCCTGGGATCAACGGCGCGGAATCGTTCGTGGGCAAAGCTTCGGCGCTCGGCTCCATTTCGCTGGGAGTTGCTTCTTCACTGCCCGTATTTCCAACGTCTTCTTCTGTCAAATACGGTTTGTCGCTCTCATTCGAATTGGCGACGAGGACGATTTCCCCTCCTCGTTCCCCCATTCCCTCACCTTCGCCCATGCCGGTCAGAGTACCGGAGCGCGCGAGTAGCGCCCCGCTAATCACAAGGCCGAAGTGCAACATCAGGGAGAGCAACCACGCCGGGATCGGATTGCCGGGCGCGACGATTTCGCGGCTACTAGGATCATTGAGCAAATCAGCTACGGGGACCGACGTTACTGACATGACGCCCCCGATTTGGGACGAATCACCGCTGGCGATTCGTCGGCCACTATGCAATTTTGTGTGCGAAAAAAAGCGAGCGAGTTCCGTATCGCCCCTAGCCGTAATTGTAAAAATGGCAGTAAGTTACGTCAATTGTAACGCAACCGCCGCGCAGATCCCAGGCGCGCCAACACACTTAAGATTCCCCTTTCCCGTGCAACGTTACACGAAAGTCAGCCCTGAAATGGCCGCCGATCCCCTTTTAATTATTCCGTACCCGCACCCCACGCTGCGATATAAGTCAAAACCGATCGTTCGCGTCGATGACGAATTGCGAACCACGATTCGAAAAATGTTCGACCTGATGTACGAAGCCAAAGGCGTCGGACTCGCGGCGAACCAAGTGGGCCTACCGCTGCGGTTCTTTGTCGTCAACGAACTGGCCGATCCCGCTAAGGGAAAAGAGCTCGTTTTCATCAATCCGGTGCTCAGCCTCCCCAAAGGGAGCGATAAGGCAGAGGAGGGCTGTCTGAGTTTGCCCTCGATCTACGCTGATGTCGTTCGGCCCAAAACCGTTCGCGTAAATGCTTATGACATCACCGGGGAAGAAATCAACTTCGAAGCGACTGGCCTGATGTCGCGAATCATCCAACACGAGACCGATCACCTCGACGGCGTGCTTTTTATCGACCGCCTCGCAGCTGCCGAGCGCGCGAACATCGAAAACGAAATCCATGAGATGGAAATCGTCTTCGAAAGCCGCCGCGACGCCGGCGCGATTCCGCCCGATATGGAAATCACGCTACTGCGAAACGTTCTCGAGACTCGCTACTGCCTTTGATTGAATTGCGTTCCATTGCAGGATTGCTGACAGGTTCGAAATGGCATTGAAACTCATCCTCATGGGCACCGGCCCCTTTGCCGCGCCGACTTTTGAGTGGATTCTGCGCAAGTCTCCTCACCAGGTGCTGGCGGTGGTGACCCGCCCCGTACCGCCGCCGGTAGGACGAGTGAAAGCTCCAGTCAATCCGATCCGCGATCTCGCGGAAAAACACAGCATCCCGATCTTCGCTCCGGATTCGATTAACGAACCGGCAGCGATTGAGT
>JBKJSI010000263.1:0-7306 GCA_046595915.1 Pirellulaceae bacterium | reverse complement strand
CGGTTTCAAAAAAGTCGCGGTCCTTCCACGAGCCATCGTGCAAAAGATGGATCTTGTGAACGCGCACAAGGAATCGGTCGTTTCCAAAAACACGCTCGGTCCGGTCGCCACACTCCTCGCCGGGGAGCTGAATGACGAGCTAGTAAACGCCCCCAACAAGGGCTTTGAAGTCGTTTCCGAATCGACCGTGTTGCGGGCGATCGCGGGGAGGAAACTCAGCGAGGTCGATCAGGATGAATTTTGGAATTTGATCCTGAAGAAGACCGGGGCGGATGCCGGGGTTTACGAGACGATCATCGATGCGGGGCCCGAGGATGGAGGTAAGTCTGGAGCCGCTTCGCTGGGCGTAAGCGTTCAGGTAATTAACACGAAAAGTAAGGAAGTGGTGGGCTCGCAGACTGGCACCTATGACAAAACCCTTAGCGACGCGGCTTATGCGGGTGAGAGCTTTGTGGTGCATGAGTGGGATGCCGACCGCCTGACTTCCCCCGGACTGATCAAAGAGCCCTATTTTGGAGTTGGCGCCTCCAGAGAGCGCGAGCTTTACGCCAACCTACGGGGCGGTCTAGGGCATCCACTACAGAGGGAGGGCTATCCTTACGGCGTGGCGGTCGTCGTCGATGGCCAGGTTCGTGAGCCAGTGGAAATCGATGGAAACTTGTATGTGCCGCTGAAGCTTGGTGAAAAGTATCAGCTTCAAATCTGGAATAAGGGAGAGAAACCGGTATTCGCGGGAGTCTATGTCGATGGGCTCAATACGATTGGGCAGGGTCGCGAGCGACCGAGCGACACGGATACCAATCGTACGTGGTGGCTGCGACCGACAGGCGCGCGTGCGGCGACGATCGAAGGGTGGTTCAATCATGATCTCGAAAACAATAATCGCGCGAAGGTCAATGAGTTTGCAGTCGTGGGGGCGGAAGAATCTCTCGCCACTACCACCATGGCTCCCGGTGAAGAGACGTTTGGCGCAGCCAATGGAATGATCACCACCATCATTTACACCTATGGTACGGACGGAATTCCGCTAACGAAATCAACGCGACCGCCGCCGGCATCCTCGATTGGAACCGGCAAAGGAGCGGCGATCGACAGTCGCGTTTCGGAATATGAAACCGAAAAGAAGCTGAAAGGAATCATGCTTTCGGCAATGACGATTTACTACCGTACGCCCGAGCAACTGGATCAACTGCGACGAGAACTTAAGGACCAAGGCACCCTAGTGAGCGTGGAATCGAAGCCAGGAGATTCTGCAAACTCGATGAAACGACCTGCAGAATCTCAAATCAATCGCAGCGAAGCGGAGCAACTTGGAATTCCCGTGAAGCCGGATCAGGAGAAGTCGACTGAAGCGACAAACCCAAAGCCGCTCAAAGAGGAATCAGAGCAAAAGGAGCCCGCGAAGGCCAATCCACCCAAGGAGGCACCGGATCAAGCGAAGCGCAAGGAGGAATCGCCCAAGAAGGCGGACAAGCCGAAGGGCCTTGCGCCGGGCTCAGATAAACCGTAATCGATCCAATCTCCAACCAGTCAAGTTGTTAGCTCCAGTACGCTGTGAGCTTCTGTCCAAGGAGGCGTGCAATGACCGCGTTTGTAATTCGAATGGCTGCTAGACGAGAGGCTTTCAGGGCACTTGCGGCTGGCGGCGTCTTGGCCGTGACCTGTTTTTTTCCGCTGGTCGCCTCCGCCCAAAAGGGGCTCACCCCGGCCGAGCGGCGAGAAATGCGTGAGGAAGGTTATTCCCCGGCGGAAATCAACGATTACAACCGCGAGGTGATTCGAGACCAACAACCTTACTCGGCAGCCGAGAAAGCGGAACTCCGGCGGGATGGATACAGCGCCGGTGAGATCAATCGGATGCAAAAGGAATCGGTTGCCGAAGCGCGCGCCGATCGCGAGTTTGAGATTCTGCAAAGCCAATACGATCGAGGCGCCATCAGCGACGCGCAGTTCGAACGGAAGGCAGAACAGATCGAGAAGCAATCTTACACTCAGGCCTATGGCGCCATCCTGGGTGCGGTGATGTACAAGCAGGAGCAGGACGACAATTCAAATTCCTGGTTTGATGGCTCAAGTTCGCAAAGCACGATTGATCCATCTCAGTTTTACTCTGGGCTTCAACAGGAAATCTCCCGAAGCGGAGCTCAAGGCCAGGAACAGCTAACTCGGCTGGCGGAGATGAAGTCGTCGACAGCGACCGGCGCCCTGGGCATCGATCAGGCTCGCTATTCGAGAGACTATGTCCTGAATGGCGACAAACCACTCGAGGCCGAACGCGGACTGCGTCCCAAAGGAAATGCCTTACTTCCTGAGAAGCCGCAATGGCTCGAAGAAGTGGGCATTCAGCGGCTTTCGAAGCGGATCTCTCTCGAAATTGCGCGCGATTTGATGGCGATCAAATTGTCTTTACCTGAGGACGCAAGTTTGGCTAGTGCGCAAAAGGTGATCGAGGGACTGAAGGAGGAGGGAAAGGAGCCGGCGCTCGTTTCGAATCTGGTCGGCGCGTTGGGCGATGGTGATTTGAAGCGATTGAAACGTAACGCCGAACTGCTGGGAGTCGGAAAGCAAGAGATTGCCCGTATGTCGCTTTCGCTCGCCATTGACGACCTGGCCGAGCGGCTCGAGAAGGATGCGGGAACGGAGGAAATTCGACGACGCTGCCTGGAAGTCGAGCAACTCGCGCGGACCGCAAACCTGGCGGGCGACATCGCCAAATCGGTCGTTGCCTGGTTTGGGGCATTGCCGGATTTACTCCAGCTTCGCGAACAGCTTGAAGAAGTAGCGCTGAAGAAACCGACTGGGGAACCGGCCCTGCCCAGTGGCACAACGGAGGTCATCCTCGATCCGAATTGGGAGGAGGGACGCTACCGCGTCTTGCCCAACGGTTGGCTGGTTTGCGGAGCGAAAGGAACCACCAACCGAATTGTTCGCGAAAAAGTTGATGCTCGGCTTGCTTTGGGCTTGCCCATCGTCAAGAAAGGCCCAGAAGTGAAGCCCGTGAAGACGGCCGCATCGACGAACACAGGCTTCATCTATGTCTCGGGCGCGCCGGGACTGACGGCGCCGGCGCGCTACCGTTTGCTGAAATATGAATACCGGGACGTGCCCGTCGCTCCCGTGGCGCCTCCTGTGTTTCAAGGCAGCGGGGGCTATGAGGGCGGCGATTACGACTCCGACTACGATGACGATTATGAAACGCAAGATGATGAGCAAGCATTGCTGAACATTTCCTATCAGCAAGCACCAGCTGTGGTCCGACAATGGGTGTTAGTCTCCCAAAGCTGGCCTGAATACTCGGTGGCCGCCGGCAAAAGACAGCAAATAGAGATCAAGGAGGATCGCTCCGAACGGTATGAAATCGAACTCCTGTCCAATGTTCCGGGAGTGCCAGCGGAGAAGTATTCTCTCTTAAAGGAGCGGGGGAAAAATGTGCGTTATGAACTCCGCGCCGAGAAGGATGGGAAGCTGACGATCGCGGGAGCCAGAGACACTTGCACGCTTAGTAACCAAGGCAACTCCAATCCGTTTCACTACATGATCGGCGGAGAACATAAGATCCTGCGCCCCGATGGCGAAGAGACCTTCGAGAGTTCGGTCACGATTCGCTATTGTGAACAAATGGACGAGCAGAAGGAATCGAACCTTATTCTGGAGGCCGGTGAGACCGGTTATGTGGGACTCTCCACCGATAATCTATGGACGGTTTCGCTGGCCCCGACGCGGGTCGAGTTAGAACACAATTTTGTCGTCTTCACGGCGCCCGTCTCGACGGAAGCGTCGAAAGTGCAAACCGAGCTGGCAAGAGAATCGGTTGCTGAACTTCGCGGAAGTCTCTATGTCGTCTCCGTAGGCGTGTCTCAGTATGCCGACGAAAAGAGGTTTCCTCGGCTCAATGCGGCGCGAAGTGATGCGGAGAAATTCGTCGAAAAAATGAAGGCTCAGAAGGGCCTCTATGAGGACGTCCACGTGACAACGTTGCTTGATCAAGAGGCGACCGCCGTGAAGATTCGCATGGAATTAGCGAAGCTTACGAGCAAGGTGACGAAGGACGATGTCGTGGTGATCTTTTTGTCGGGACATGGAAAGATGGAGAGCGGCAAGTGGTTTTTCTGTCCATTTAACGCCGAGTTTAAGGGAGAGCGGCTCAATACGAACAAGGCGATCGCCAGTCGCGAATTAAAGGATAGCTATATTTCGCCCCTGAAGTGTCGCCATGCGTGCTTGCTGCTCGATAGTTGCCATAGCGGGGGCGCGACTCAAGGATTTAAGGAACTCGGCAAATCGGGAGTCGTCGTATTCGCCTCTTCCACAGCCGATGAGCTTTCTGAGGAAGCTGGCAACCAAGGCGCTTTCACGAAGTCCTTGTTGAATACGCTGGCGGACGCATCGGCGGACAAAAACAGTGATACCTTCCTCGAAATCGCCGAACTCGACCGCGCGATCACCAAGGGCGTTAGAGATCTGACGAGTAATCGTCAGCACTTTGAGTCCTCCTATCCCAATTCCAGCAGCGCATTCAAATTAGTGCGGCTGGAGGGGGCGGGCGGTTAGGAGTCAGGGCTCGTGCTCTACTGCGGCTCTCCTGCTGCTTACTTGCCATGTTGACCCGAAATTAGCCGAGAGTGCGCCGAGAGTTCCTCGAGCAAGAATACTGAGCACGAATACTGATGGATACACGTGATATCTACGAAGCAACGACGCGCCGTTTTTTGGCGCCGCTGACTTCCCTTCTGGAGGATGCCTCGGTTTCTGAGATCATGGTGGTGGGCCACGAGAATGTGTATTGCGAGCGGCAAGGCAAGATCACACGGACCGAAGCGCGATTCGAAAGCGAACGAGCGCTGCTTTCCGCGGCGCGCAATATCGCTGAGTATGTGAATCGCCCGATCGATGACGATGTACATAGTCTGGATGGTCGATTGCCCGATGGATCGCGTGTGCACGTCATCTTGCCCCCGGCCTCAGGAAGCGGGGTGTGCCTGACCATTCGGCGATTTCAAAAATCGAACTTCAACATCGACACGCTGGTGGCGAAAGGATCGATGTCGGTGGAAGCGGCGGACTTCTTGCGAATCTGCGTCAGGCTGCACAAAAGTATTTTGATTTCCGGCGGCACCGGAAGCGGAAAGACTTCGCTGCTCAATGCGCTGTCCGCGGCCATTGGCGAGCAAGAGCGGATCATCGTCATTGAGGACACCGCCGAACTCCAGCTCCATCAGCCGCACTCGATCTACCTGGAGGCCCAGCCAGCACGTCCGGACGGGTCGGGCGCTGTCAGCATGCGCGACCTGTTTGTTGACACGCTGCGGATGCGCCCGGACCGGATCATCATGGGCGAAGTTCGACGAGGGGAAGCCTTAGACCTGATCCAGTCGATGATTTCAGGGCACACCGGCGGGCTGGCGACAGTTCATGCCAATACCCCCCGAGACGCGGCGATGCGGTTGGAAACCCTGTGCCTGATGGGAGATGTGGCGCTGCCGATTCACGTTGCTCGGGTGCAAACGGCCTCCGCGCTGCAAATAATCCTCCAAATCGCGCGGCTGGATGACGGGTCGCGGCGGGTTTTGTCGGTAAGTGAATGTCGGGGCCTAGATGAGACTCAGACTTATCGGCTGGTCGATCTATTTCGCTTCGAGGCAAACGGACGTGAAGCCGATGGGCGAATTCGAGGCGAGCTTTCCTGGACGGGAGAGTTTCCGACATTCTGTGAGGAACCTCACAGGTTGGGATGGGGTAGTGAATTGGGAAACGCAGCTCGGGTGTTTCGTGCTCCTGGGATCAAGTAGCCTGCGTCAAACAGACCAAGGGATCAGCGATACATCGTTTTTTTTAAAGGAACCTAGAGATGCTCAGCAAATGGAAGAATCGGCTCGCGCGGTTTCATCGCGATGAGGATGGGATCGAGGCGATTCAAGTGGTGATGATTTTGGCGTTCGCGGCGGTCGTCTTAGTCGCGGCTTGGGCGCTTTGGGATCAGATTTCGAGTTGGGCAAGCGGTCTCATTCAAAAGATTCTTGGCAAGAGTTAGCCGCATTGGCTTTCGCAGTCCGAAATGGGACCGACAACCATGGATTTCTCAACCGCCTTCGCGGCGCAGCCCAACTCACTCCTGCGTCTCGATTGGCGCTGGAGAGTCGTACTACTCCCCACCGTCGCGGTCCTCGTCAGTCTAGGCCTCAGTTGGGTTGGAGACGTTGCGTGTTCCTTTTCGAGCGCCCTGCTAACGGGAGTTTTGCTGGTCGCTTCGGTGACCGATTTGAAGGAGCGTAAGATTCCCAATTGGCTGACCTATTCTGCGCTGCTGTGGGGGCTTGCACTCAATGCGGTTGCCAGTGGGTTCTTGATCCCTGTGGCTGCTTCGCCTTTATCGGTGCAGGCTGCGCTGGGGACTGTGGGCCTTCTCGATTCTCTCCTGGGTGCGGCATGTTGCTTTGGACTGATGCTGGTGGGCTACTTGGCCTCCGGCTCCGGGGCGGGCGATGTGAAACTGCTCGCCGCCGTAGGAGCGATCGGCGGCGTATCCCAAGGGGTCAACACCTTGCTGTGGGGCTATCTCGTTGCCGGGACCGCGATTGTGCTGTGGCAAATCGCGATCGGCAATGCGTGGTCGCTGGCTAGTTCGCTGGGGCGACGCGTGGGAAGTGGACTTGCGCCGGGGTGGGTTGCTCCGCCCAGTGCGAAGGAAGAAGCATTCTTGAAACGCCCCTTTCCCTTGGCGGCGGCTTTTGCGGCGGGCGCGCTAATCACGTTTTGGGGAGGTGGATTGATCAACGGAGGAGCGAGGTCATGAAAAGTCGCGCTCGCACAATCCGTAACGGTTTAGCGGCGATCGAGGTTGTCGCGACGGCCGCCATCGGACTCACCTTCGGTTTTGCCATTGTGATGTTGGTGCGGATGGCGAGTCAGCGTTTTTTGGAGATTATTTCACTGCTCGTTGGTTGGCCCCTTTTGTGAAGTGAGCCGCAAGACCATGACCATGGCGCCTTTGACGTATTGGATCGATCCGCTCGCTTTTACCTGGGGTTTTGGGGCTCTGGGACTGATCTCGCTGACGCTGGTCTTCAAACAGCGGAAGTTGGACTGGAAGCGACTTGCGCGGGCCGAGACGGGGGCGAGCTATTCGCTCAGTTATGTCATGTCGATGCCGCTGATGGCGATGTTCTTGCTATTAATTGTGCAATGCACGCTACTCTTGATGGCAAAAATCGGCGTGGTGTATGCGTCCTACGCCGCGGCGCGGTCGGCGGCGGTATGGAGTTCGGCGCGGTCGTCGAACAACAACACGCCCGGCGGGCAACGGGAT
>JBKJSI010000224.1:0-9771 GCA_046595915.1 Pirellulaceae bacterium | reverse complement strand
GGCTGATTTTATTGGCGGCGGTGCTGGCCGTTCTTCTCGCGCCGCGAGTCGCGACGGACGCATTCGCGCTCCTGTGGGCACAATACAAGTTTGCTTTCGGCACGGCTCGATGAATTGCACGTTCGGCATGGGTGGGCGGTTCGGCTTAGCTGGTATGGAGTTGTGCCAGCGTACGATGGCGCTGACCCCGCTGAGATCGAACAAGGTCGTAAGGCCTTGGCTCGGGCGTTTCGGTCTTTGATGCTGCGATTCTTGTCGGCAAGGCAGCTCGCGCCCTTTTCGTCGGCGGAATTGCGGCAAAAGACGGGTGCGCCGGTCTCGACGAAGCTCGATGCTTGAGTTTGAATAGTGATTGGAATTCGCGTCTCCAAGCGGTTTCCCAAACTTGACTCTCCAATTTGCGATTAGGTGGTCTTCGATGTTTGCCCGATTTGCTTCGCTCCTTGTTTGCTCGGTGCTACTTTTGACGCTGACAGGCTGTCCTAATCGGACTGTGCCGGTTGCTGATTCTGGTGATGGCGGAAAGAAACCTGCGCCGGTGAAAGTGGAGAAGAAGCCGGACGATGCGGGGCTGGTCGCGAAACTGGAAGAGCTTGGCGCGAAGATCAAGAAAGATAAGGAAGGCTTCGTCACGTCGGTCGACTTATCGGGTTACCAAGCCAAGGATGCCGATTTGGATTTGCTCGCTGGCACACCGAATGTAGAAGAACTGAATCTGAGCATTCCCGATATCACCGATGCCGGAATCGAGAAGATCAACAGTTTGAAATCGCTGAAGAAACTTGATCTCTCGGGCAGCGGTGTGGGCGATGCGGGGCTTGCGAAAATTCAATTGCCCGCGCTCGAAGATATCAATCTTCAGAAGGCGAACGTTCTCGACGAGGGCCTTGCGACGATTGCCAAGTGGCCGAAGATCAAGCGCATTCGCCTGGCGCAAACGAGCGTCACCGACAAGGGGCTTGAAGCTCTCAAAGACGCCAAGCAATTGGAAATGCTCGACTTCAACGATTGCATCCGCGTTACGGATGCAGGAATCAGTCATCTCGAAGGGCTGACCAAGATGCGGAGCCTGCGCGTCTGGGGCAAACAGATCACCGACAAAACCTTGGCAGTCGCCGCAAAGATGCCCAATCTCAAATCGATTGGTTTGCAAGATACCAAGGTGACCGGTGAAGGGTTGAAGCAGCTCTCCGGGCTCAAGAACCTGACCGAGTTTCAGGCGTTCCGCACAAATCTCGGCGCCGGTGGCCTCGCAGGTCTTGCCGAAATGAAGCAACTCGAAAAGCTCAATGTGCGTGATTCTAATATCGGCGACGCCAGCCTCAAATCGATCGCTGGGCTGTCGGCGCTCAAGTCGCTTGATCTCAGCGAAAATAGCTCGATCACCGATGCCGGCATCGCGGAATTGAAGACCCTCAAAAAGCTCGATGATCTCAACCTCTGGCTTACGGGCGTCACCGATGAAGGCGTCGCACACTTGGCCGAATTGACATCATTAACGCAACTCAATCTCGATAACGTCAGCAAATTGACCGACGAAGGCCTCGCCAAGATTGCGGGACTAAAAGAGCTTACCTTTTTGCACGTAGGCAAGAACGCGGCGCTAACCGACAAGGCGCTCGAAACGATCAAGGGATTCACGAAGCTCAAGGAAGTGCATATTTCGCATTGCCCCGAATTGACAGACAAGGCGATCAGAGGGTTGAAAGAGGCGATTCCAGGCGCGGAGATTGTTGAGTAACCCGGTGTTAACGTGTGCGCTGTTTTACGGGTGCGGCCGAACACCGCAGTCAAAAAACTCAATCTCTGCGGTAAAAAAGCGGATGAACCTATTGGCATGTTTCGCTGTCTAGCGGCTTAGCGCTAGGCCTGAAGGCCTTATACTATCTAAGAATCTAGGCAATCATTGGCTTTGCTCCACATCCATAATGCGGAACTGGTCATGAATTTGGAGGAATTTCGGGTGCTTAAGAATTTGGCGGTTGTTGGCGCCACCGGCGCGGTCGGTGGGCTTGTACTAGAAATGATCGAATCACGGGCGCTCCCTTACAAATCGATCAAATTCCTCGCCTCCGCCCGTTCCGCCGGAAAAACGATTCGCTTCAAGGGTAAAGATCACCCCGTCGAAGTGCTGTCGCCTGAATCTTTCCGAGGCGTCGATATCGCGATCGCCAGCACGCCGGATGAAACCGCACGCGAGTTTGTGCCGTGGGCCAAGGAGCATGGGACGATCGTGGTCGATGAGTCTGGCGCCTGGCGAATGGACCCCAAAGTTCCACTCGTCGTGCCGGAAGTGAATCCCGAAGCACTCAAGAATCATGAAGGACTGATCGCGAGCCCTAATTGCTCGACGACGCAAATGGTTGTCGCCCTCAAGCCATTGCATGATGCTGCTAGGGTCAAGCGGGTCATTGTCTCAACTTACCAAGCCACGTCGGGCATGGGCGTCTCGGGCCAACGCGAACTCGACGAAGCCACCAAGGCGTCGATCGCGGGCCAGCCCTTCACGCACACCGCCTTCAAGCACAACATCGCGTTCAACCTCATCCCGCAAATCGGCGGCCCGAAGCACGAGGGCTACACCTCGGAAGAAATGAAGATGGTGTGGGAAACGCAGAAAATTTTGGGTGACGATTCAATTCGCGTTTGCCCGACCTGCGTTCGCGTGCCCGTTTCGAATTGCCATAGCGAGTCGATCCTCGTGGAAACAGAGCGAAAGCTCACCGTCGCCGAGGCGAGGAAGCTCTTCGAATCCTTCCCCGGCATCACCGTCATCGACAACCTCAATGCCGGCGAATACCCGATGCCAAACACAGCCTCGGGTAAAGATGATGTCTTCATCGGGCGCATTCGCGAAGACCTGTCCTTCGATAATGGCCTAGCGTTCTGGTGCGTCAGCGACAATCTCCGTAAAGGCGCAGCAACCAATGCCGTGCAAATCGCCGAACTGCTGGTGAAAGTACCCGCAGCGGTGCGAGTTTAAGCGGCTGATCGAAAGCCATTTAGCTGAAGTGAATTCCGGTTCCAGCTAAGTACTACTCGGCTTATCATCCGCCGACTTCTTCATGGGAGCGGCGGGGCGTTTCTCTAATTGATTGGCAGTGCTCTCCAGCTCGCCGTAAAACCCTTCACGAGAAACTCGGAGAGCCGCGCCGTCGCCCACTGCCGAAACTGGATTCCCCGCTGGCTACGAACGCGATAACCAACCGCCAAAATAACTGGAAGACTATAGTGCTCCACTTGGCGCGTGACTTGCCGATTTCCCTCGGTTTGAACTATTCGATAAGATCGAATAGTTGCCTCCGACGAGAGTTCGGCGTCATCGTAAATCTCTTTCAGATGATGGTTTACGGTGTTTACGCCAATCTGGAATAGCTCCGAAATGAGACGCTGAGTGAGCCACAGCGTCTCATTCTCAAACCGGCACTCGATACGGGTGCGGCCATCTTCGGTTTGATAGAGGATAATTTCGGACTGGGGGGCTTCGTCATTCATTGGGTGTCAGTTCAACTGGTTTTCGGACATCGTCCCGCCGTGTGGTTCCGTGGTTGCCGCTTCACATACGTCTTCCAGCGAAGTACGGCACATCAAATTGTAACGAACTACAGATCGCCAATCCATTCCCGCAATTGCTTACTGAATACCGAATCGACTGATGGACCCACTTGCCCAAGTTCGGCATAAGCCGCCCGTAAATCCTTCTGAGCCGCGCGAGTTGATCGTCGCGGTTCCAGAGATGCAGAGTCACGTCAATCTTTCTAGAATCGTGCGAACCTGCGGCTGTTTTGGAGTCACGCGGCTGGTCACCAGCGGCAGACCAAAGCTCGATCCTGACATTGCCCGAGATGCGACAGAAACAGTGAAGCTCGAATCACATCGCACGCTAGCGCCGGCGCTAAAGAAGTTGAAAGAGGAAGGCTACGTTTTAGTCGGCCTTGAGCAGACGCAGCGAAGCCAAGTGCTCTGGGAATTTGCGTTCCCCAAAAAATGCGTCCTACTCATCGGGCATGAGCGGCATGGACTATCGGATGAATTGCTCGCGCTGCTCGATTTTGCGGTCGAGATCCCAATGTCTGGAACGCCGCACGCCTTAAACGCGGCGGCGAGTGCCGACTGTGCGATCTACGAATACTGCCGACAGCACCGCTGACTCGCATCGATGTGGCTTGGCATAAAATCACGCCGAGACCCAAATACGTGACGGTGATATCGGGGTCTCGGCGCCGCGCCGTTGGGCGAAACGGTCTAGCGATCGATGGGTAACGCTTCGCCCAACCTTCTTCGCGTCCTTCGATGCGTGAGAGGGGCCGAGAGTTCCAAGAACTGGAACATCGAGACCATTTTTTAGAACAGTTGATTGCAAGTTCGCTTACGGCAATTTCTTGGCGGCGAGTTCCGCCTTCAGGGTTTCAACTTCCTTTTGCGCCGCGGCAAGTTGACGCTCCAATTCTTCAAGCTTCGCTCGACCCGCGTCGACGTTCCCAGATGGTGGAGGCGGCTTTGAATTCAGATCGGCGGACTCACCGATGCTGGCGACTTCACTGCCAGATGGCGTCATCCCCATTTGTGTTACGCCAGGCGGAATCCAAATCTCGGCCGGGCGTTTGGTTGGCGTCATCGCCAGGGAAAGCTGCTGGCCCTCACGCAGTAATGAAAAGGGAAGTTCCTTAGCACCAATTTTGTTCACTTCGGCGCCGAGCGAGCAAACGACGAGCAGCGGCGAATCACCGGCGCGTAGCATGATGTCATTGGGCTTCACGCCGGCGGTTTCTGCGGGCGAACCTGGCACGACATGGCGCACCACAATACCGCCTTCGATCTTCAGTTGTGCGACGAGCGCCGGGTCCGCGGGTTCGACATAAACGCCTATATAATACTCGCCAACGGAGGCAGGCCTGCCGAGATTGTCCGTTCCGATCATGTTGGGTTGGGGCGGCGGCGGCAGCGCGAATCGACTGGCGCCTCTAGAGGCCGAGTTCACATATTGGCGCTCTTCGATTTCGCGAGTCCCCGGCGCAAACCGAATGGCAACCAGTGCCAGCACACCAGTGATGAACACGGCCGCCAAGGCAAAAGTGCTATTCACAGGCTGATGGAGCACTCGTGAAATCGATATCGCAGGATTCTGAGAAGTTTTCATATGGAGAGGAGGCGAGTAAGGGGATTCCTACTGTAAGGCCGAGGTTCGCGGTACCTTTTCATAGGTTTCGAAAGGCAATGGAATCGTTCGCCCATCGGGCACTGTCATCGGGATCAAGCGACGGCGAGCACGGACGCCAAATCCTTCTTGCTCCCAGCGCTTTTGAATATCGAGCGGCAGCGGCGATGGTGCGCCGGCGAGCCAGGCTTCGCGATCAAACGCACCTTCATCATCCACCGAAACCGAGACAAAGATCGATCCATCCGACGTTTCTTCAAATGTCGGCGGAGTGCCCGGTTTGACCGACGTACCCACGACGTGGTTGACTGAAGGAACCTTAGGACGCGAAAACTCACTCATCTGGCCGCCGATCCAAAATGCAATGGCGAGACTGGCGGCAACGGAAAGCAGGGTCACCAATGTGGGAACTCTTCGCGCAGGTTGTGCAATCGGCGCAACGAGTGTGGTTTCCGAATCGTTCAATTCGTTTCCGCTCTCGCCGCGTTTCTTCGCTTCGAGCCAAGACTTGGCGCCAAATTCAAAAGCCTGCGATTCGAGAAAAGTCAGCGCGCAACGCCGCCAGGCGTTCGATTCGCACGTCGTAGGATCAGCCTCGAGGGCGAGAAGCGCGTCTTGATATTCGGCGGCGTCGAGTTCGCCATCGACGAGCCGTTGAATCGTGTCTTCAGTTAATTGCATGGTTTGCTTCCTCCTTTCTGACTTTCTCTTCCTATTTGACGTCTGAGCTCTCGGACTTATTTCTCGGCAAGGTTTTCTCTGCAGGGTTATGGATGCTTGGTCGACATCACGGGTTCCGATAATAATGCGCGCATTCGCGCCCGCGCGCGGTGGAGTCGGGCTTCGACAGCGCTGTGACCCACGCCCAGATGGGCGGCGAGCTGGTGATAGCTCCACCCTTCGGTGTACTTCAGCAGCAAAATCTCGGCGTCTTTCGGCGGCAGGGCTGCAAGCGCCCTGCGCACGTCGGTGCGTTGTTCTGCCGCGAGCAGCCACTCGGATGGATCAGGCGACCGGTTGTCGTGCTCGTCGATCTTCACCCGCTCTTGGTAGCGCTGGGTGAGTTTTCGTCGCCTGCCGCACTTACGGCGGTAAAGAAAAACTTGTTGTATTAAAAGGCGGTACAGCCATGGCGCAATCCGTGTTGAGTCGACCACTGGAGCTGAACGTCGTACAACGGCAAGTGCGACCTCTTGCATCACTTCGTCGGCGGCCTCTCGCTCTCGCAGTCTTGCGAGAGCGACCGTCCGCAGCCATCGATCGTGTACCGCCAATAGGGCATGCCACGAAGCTAGATCACAACTTGTTGCGGAGTTGGGATCACGGTTACTTGCATGGGATTGCGCCATGGCAGAGGTAAAGTTGCCGCTGACAAGATTATCTTGCAGCCCAAAAGAGAATTATTTTTAGAAGCTCCCTAACATCTTACTCGACAGGGACTTGGAGCTACCACTTTTGGGCCGAAAGTTCTTGGAATCGGGCTGCAAGACGTGCTGGAATTGGCTTTTGGCCCGGTTACACTGCCACTCTCGCTTGAAAGTTGCACGAGAAGTTAGTGCGCTGTCAAGGTAAGAAGTACGGGTTGTGTGGCTGAGTTATGAAAACAATGTGGCGCCAAGAACATCCTATTGAAAAATTCCTGACCGCCACGTTGTTTTCTTAACACGGCTTTGACCGCCGCCATAGCAAAAAACCGCAGGAACCAACTCCAATGATCCGCACCCTTCTTTTGACGCTACTCGTTTTCTCCCCGTCGCTGCTGCTCGCCCAAGGCGGCAGCCACAAGATCACCGTCGACGACTATTTTTCCCTCAGCGCGATCAATGAAGTAGCCATCTCGTCCGACGGAAAGCTGGTCGCCTATACCGAGGCTCGCTGGCAAGAATCAACGAACGATCGGAAGAATGAAATCTGGGTCGTCAGCGTCGCCGACAAGGCGCCAAAACGCCTGACCTTCGATCGCCTCGGCTACGACACATTGAAATTCAGCCCAGACGGAAAGTTCCTTTACTATGCCACCAGCATCAAACGCGCCAGCGATTCAATCGCACCCTACGACGGCTCAAGACAAGTTTGGCGCATGCCCATCGAAGGCGGCGACGCCACACCCATGACGCGCCTCAAAGGCGGCATCGAACTTTACGATGTGGCCGCCGATGGAAACGCCATCTACTACACCACATCTTCTAGCGCCGATGAAGAAGAATGGGCCGACCTGCGCGGCGAATTCTCAACTGTCCAGTACGCAACGCTGAAAACCACCAAGACAGCGCTCTGGAAAATCGACCTCACCAATTGGCGCACCAGCAAAGTGCTCGACTTCCCCGGCACGATCGATGAATTCGAAGCAACGCGCGACGGCAAGAAAATCGCCATGATCACCGGCAAGAATGGCGAAGTGATCACCATGGAGGGAAGCTCCACCGTCACCATCGCCGATGTCGCCACCGGCAAAACCTTCGATCTACTCGACGAAAATTTCCGCCAAACCCTCGCCTCCCCCTACGGGCGCATCCAACAACCCAAATGGTCCGCCGATGGCGCCGCCCTGGCATTCATGAATGCCTACGACGCATTTCCTAATGAAATCTTCGTCGCGACAGGGATTAGCGATAACGGCGCCAAGATTCAAAACCTGCCGACGATTGGCGACATGAATCCCAGCGGCAGCGTGAGTGGCGGCAAGAGTTTTTCCTGGAAAGGCGAATCCAAAGACCTCGCCTTCCTCGGCGATGACCACGCCCGAGTGCGAATCTACCTCGCCGAAAACGCGGCCAGCGATTCCCCCCAAGTGAAATCCCTCACGGCAGGCGATGTGCAATTCGATTTCTTCGCCTACGACGCCAAAGGAATTCGCGCCGCCACGATCCTTTCGACGCCCGAGAAGATGCACAACATCTACGCTTTCGAAGCAGGCAAACTCACCGCCCTCACCGATATCCACGCCCACACCAAAGACTGGGCGCTTCCGAAGATTTCGATCTTCAAATGGAAAGGCGCCAATGGCGACGCCGTCGAAGGCGTTCTGGAGCTTCCCGGCGACTACAAGCCGGGCTCGCCGCTGCCCCTCATCGTGAATATCCATGGCGGCCCAACCTATTCCTGGCCCTGCGGCATGATTTATGGCTTCACCGGCAGCGCCATGTTCGCGAGCCAAGGCTATGCCTACCTCTCGCCGAACTACCGCGGCTCTTCCGGATATGGGGATAAATTCTTGACCGACCTGATCGGTCACCAAAACGAAATCGACGTCGAAGACATACTCAGCGGCGTCGATGCACTGGTGAAAGAAGGCATCGCCGACAAAGACCGCCTCGCCGTCGCCGGCTGGAGCAACGGCGGCTACCTAACCAACTGCTGCATCACCAAGACAGACCGATTCAAAGCCGCCGCCAGCGGCGCCGGCATCGCCGACCAAATCATGGAATGGGGCGCGAGCGACGAACCCGCCTACCAACTCGCCCTCAACCAAGGCGCCCCCTGGGACAAGAAAGAGTCCTATGTGAAGGCCTCGCCCGTCTTCGACCTAGGCAAAATCAAAACCCCCACACTCTTCCACGTCGGCGAAAACGACGTCCGCTGCCCCAAAGCCCACTGCGTCATGGTCCACAGGGCGCTCAAATACAACAACAAAATCCCCACCGAACTAATCACCTACCCCGGCGAAGGCCACGGGCTTGGAAAATATTCGAATCGGAAGGCAAAGCTGACCTGGGAATTGAAGTGGTTTGAGAAGTATTTGAATGGGAAGTAGGCGGGACTCACTTCAATGGAAATAGCCAAAATTGGGTCAATCTTTGCCCAAAACTCGTCATATCGATTCGGCATGGAACTACAGCCATCCGAGCCCTGATGCATTCACTCGTTTGCCTATCGCTACCCGGTAATCCAATTTCGATCCGTTTTACTCACATGAAATCGATGTACTGAACCGCAATCAAGGCATAAATCCGCCGATAACGGCTGAGTTCCGTTGAGAATCGCGATTGCCCTAAATTTCAACCCGATAGCGGCCACCTCGGCAGTTTGGGAAACACTGACATTCAACAAGATTCGCCTTGATTCACAATAGAAGCAAATCGGTTCTCGCATCCGCCGTTGAACGACGGGAGGCGTCGAAGGATCAACCTCTTCCTTCACCTCCGGCTCGACTTCTTCGACCGGCTGAAAACTCGGGTCGACTACCCCGTCTCTACCCGTGCCACAACTCCAGCAGGCATCGAAAGAATCTTCAAGAGATTCGTGACATTTGCTGCATTTCCACATGCCAAACCTCCGCAAGTACAACAGATTACGAAGTAAGAGTTTAGCAACGCTCGCAGCTTGATGGCGACGCCATATCTGAAACCGGGCATTAACTGTCACTTGCAATGAAAATTGATACGTTCACACAAGTTACAAATTAAATACGAAACACGCACAACAGCGCCAGCCAAGTTATCTGTCAAAAACAGGCCCGTTTCCATCTCTCGCCAATTTGGCAGTTGCTTTCCGCCCGGGTGCGATCCACTCCCTGCGCGCTGAATCCGCGTATTTTCATCAACTTCGCCGATCGGATTGGGCTGAGTTGAAAAATTGGTCTAGTAAAAGAGGGCCCCTTCCGGTGAGAACGT
>JBKJSI010000201.1:0-19881 GCA_046595915.1 Pirellulaceae bacterium | reverse complement strand
CTGCTGCACTATTAGGGGCCGCTGATGGCCCAAAACTACAAAAGTAGTTCGATTCACAGTCCAATAGTGCAAGCGATCCTTGCACTATTCTGCCCCGCATTACGGTCTTATTAATCGGCTCTAAGATCAAGATATCACCAAGAGCAGATTTCGAAGGTCCATGATTCGCTTGTAGGCGGGCGATTTTGAGCGTAGCAAGGCGTTTTTCTCGCCTTTTCGGTTCGTCCTAATCAGGTAAACTGCTAGATTCCCCGCAAGAACGCGAATACACCCCTGTGATTTGAAAACCGTGCTTTTTGAAAACTCTGCCTTTCGAAAGCAGAGCGATTTGAAAAAAAGTGTTCGAAATCCGTTAGCTCGAAAACCTCTCCGCCATCTCCTGCGTAGTAGTTTGAGATG
Source organism: Pirellulaceae bacterium (assembly GCA_046595915.1). Classification (GTDB taxonomy): domain Bacteria; phylum Planctomycetota; class Planctomycetia; order Pirellulales; family Pirellulaceae; genus JBKJSI01. The sequence continues at coordinate 19,482 of JBKJSI010000201.1, read as the reverse complement.
GATTGGTCTTGATAGGCGCCCTTTGGCATGTCGATTGAAACCTGGCTTAGCCGCCGGATCTTTAACCTCGTTCACCGCAATAACCTGGTCTACAACACCTGTTGGGAAGATCCCCGGCTCGATCGCGTTGCGCTGGAACTCAAGCCGACCGATCGTGTGCTGGTGATTACCTCGGCGGGGTGCAATGCACTCGACTATGCGCTCGCCGGCGCGGGCAAAGTCTATGCCGTCGATATGAACCCGCGGCAGAACGCGCTGCTCGAACTCAAACGGGCGGCGATTAAGCGGCTCGACTACGGCGACTTCTTTGCGATGTTCGGGCAAGGCTATTTGCCGCACGGCAAGAAAATCTATCGCGACACGCTGCGGAACGATCTCGATGAATGGGCCCGCGGCTATTGGGACAAAAAGTTTAAGTTCTTTCTCAACCCGAAGAAGAGCTTTTACTTCCGCGGCACGTCGGGCGCGTTTGCGACCATTATCAAGTTCTATATCGATCGCTGGGTGAAAGTGCGCCCTGCGGTGAATGCGATTCTCGCGGCGGACACGCTCGAGGCCCAGCAGAGAATTTATCACGAAGACCTCGAGCCGAAGTTTTGGACAAAGCCGCTCCGGATGTTTCTCAACCGCGATACCGCGCTATCGATGCTCGGTGTGCCGAAGGCGCAGCGGAAACAGATTGAAAAGCACTATGAAGGCGGCGTCGTCAAGTTCATTGAAGACTGCATTCACGCGGTCTTCGCGGAGCTGCCGCTGAAAGACAACTATTTTTGGCGCGTCTATATGACGGGCTGCTACACGCACGATTGTCGCCCGGAGTATGTGAGCGAAGAGGGCTATAAGAAACTTCGCGCAGGCGCGATCGACAATGTCTCGACGCATACCGACTCCGTCACGCGGTTTCTTGTAGGGCACGACGGCAAGATTTCGCGGTTCATTTTGCTCGACCACATGGACTGGCTCTCGGACCACTTTTTCCCATTCCTCGAAGATGAGTGGGAAGCGATTCTCAAGCGAGCGGATGTTGGGACGCGGATTTTGTGGCGATCGGGCGGACTAAAGACCGACTTCATTGATCGCGTGCAGGTCGGGCGCGATAGCGGCAAGCCGCACGCGCTGACGGAGCATCTCACGTTCCACCAGGGACTCGCTGCGGAGTTGCATCAGAAAGATCGCGTTCATACCTACGGCAGTTTTTACATCGCCGACCTCAAGAACTAACAGCCCATGTCGATCGCTTCTGATCTCAAAGTGCTTTACCACATGGTCCTCAAGCCGATTCGCGGCAAGGATCACGCTTCGCGCCTGGAGAGCTTCTACTCCGGTCAAGCGGAAGCCTACGACGATTTCCGCAAGCGCCTCTTAAAGGGCCGCGAAGAGATGTACAAAAACGTCCCGCTGCCCGAAGGCGGGATGTGGGTCGATATGGGCGGCGGCACCGGCTCGAATCTCGAGAACATTGCCGAAAGCGTGCCAAAGCTCCGCAAGGTGCTTGTGGTCGATCTTTCGCCATCGCTCTTGCAAGTTGCGAGCAAACGAATCGCCGCTCGAAACTGGAATAATGCTACTGCGGTGGAAGCGGATGCCTGTACCTATCAGCCAGCCGACGGTCCCGTCGATGTAGTGACCTTCTCCTACTCGCTAACCATGATCCCCGACTGGTTCGCGGCAATTGAGAACGCACTCGCGATGCTCAAGCCAGGCGGCATCATCGGCGTCGTTGACTTTTATGTCTCACGCAAATACCCAGCAGGCAACTTGCGGCGGCATTCCTGGTTCACAAGAACCTTCTGGCCGACTTGGTTTGGCAGCGACAATGTTTTCCCATCGCCAGATCATGTGCCGTTTTTGCACCGTCGACTCGAACCGCTGCGGTTTGAAGAATATTACGCGAAGGTGCCTTACATTCCCTTTGTGCGAACTCCGTACTATTTGTTCATCGGGCGGAAGAAGGCCAACTGATTTCTTGTCCAGGTACTTTCGACCTGTTTTTCGGACGTCAAGCATCGAATCAACTTCCAAGAAAGTACTCACGACAATTTGTTCACGTAACCCGAATTGACCCTATCCCTCATTCTGGGGGTGCTCGCCAAATCCAATTGTCGTCGTAAGTCCTTTGAGAAGTGCAGCTTGCCGAAGATGCGCCCCAAGATGCGCGTCGACGTGAGCGCGCAAGTTGGCATCTTGGCATCTTCGCAAAAACAAGCCCTTTTTCGCTTCATACCATCGGGCGAAATGGTTTATTGCTATACGGCAGTTGCCACTTGCGATTCTGGCGTTAGAATCGCCTGCGACAGTCTTAATACAGTTTTCAATTTTGCCCGGCTCATCGCCCGGCCGCTCAGGCGCTGCCTGACCCAAAAGTGACCAATAGCAAACTAAGGCGAGGTATCGCCTTTGAAGCCGCGCGGCTGATGTACACGCGCGAGGAAAGTGAATATTACCGAGCCAAACAAAAAGCGGCCCATCGGCTTTGCCAAGGCTGGGTGAAGCCGGCGGATTTGCCGAGCAACGCCGAGATTCGCGACGAAGTGCAGGCTTTGGCGCGGCTGTATGAAGGCGAGAAGCGGACCGATGCGTTACTTGAAATGCGGCTGGCGGCGCTCGATATGATGCGGAAGCTGGCCAAGTATCGGCCGCGGCTAATTGGGAGCGTGATGACGGGGCATGTTCGACAGGGATCGGATATCGATCTGCATGTTTTCTGTGATAGCGCGGAGGCGGTGGCGCATCTGTTAGAAGCGGATGGCCTCGTGTGCGATATCGAGCGGAAGCGGGTGCGAAAAAACAATGAGGAGCGGACGTTTACGCATATTCATGTGACCGATCGGTTTGGATTTGAGCTGACGGTTTATCCTTCAGACAAAGCGCACTACGTTTTCAAGAGTTCGATCACCGGCAAAGCGATCGAACGGGCAAGCATCGCCGAGCTGGAACTGTTTTTGGAGCGCGAGTATCCGAATGTTGATTTGGAACAAGCGGAAGCCGAGGTTGCGCAAAAGATCGATCGGTTTCAGATTTATGAAATTCTGCTGTTGCCGCTAGAGAATGTGAAGCAATCGCCGAAACATCATCCCGAGGGGGATGCGCTTTATCATAGCTTGCAGGTTTTTGATTTGGCGAAGGATGAGCTGCCGTATGACGAGGAGTTTTTACTGGCGGCGCTGCTGCATGACGTGGGGAAGGGAATTGATCCTCACGATCATGTGGGCTCGGGGCTCGAGGCGCTGGGGGAATTCATCACCGAGCGGACGGCATGGCTGATTGAGCATCATATGGAAGCGCAGAAGGCGCTCGATGGGACGATTGGCGCCCGAGCCCATAAACGGCTGCGGGCGCATGAGGATTATGAAGAGCTGATGCTGCTTGCGCAGTGCGACCGCGCTGGGAGACAGCGCGGGGTTCAGACTTCGGAAGTTCGCGAAGCGATGGAGTACCTCCGCGAACTGGAACGTGTAATGGGATAAGATCTCAGAAAGCACGTCCATTCCGAGTCATGCTTTGCTAGAGCACTTCAGCGCATTCAGGGCAGAGGCCCCCTGATTGCGACGCGCAGTACGTCGCGGGATTGAATGCGGGGAATGCCTGGCATTCGCTGCTGCCATCCGAAAAATAGGTCCAGATAGCGACATTGTGTTGTGCGTCACAGGGGCTCACACAACGTGGATCATCCGCCACGATGGAAGGAAAGGCAACGCTGTACGGCACACTATTAAGCTGGGTGATGGAATCATCCTCGACCCAATCCGCACTCGCTGTGTCATTGAGGTTAGAGATGGGTGGGGCGCCGCCGCAACTCTTTCCTATTCCCAAAAAGACTCGCACGGGCGCGGGATCTGTTGAGCTATCCAGGTTGATTGTTCCCAGGGCCGTGATGCAGCATTTGCCGTCGCCGGCGCAAACGGTGAGAGAGTACATAGCGCAAATCTCCTAAAGCAAATACAAGTTCGACGGGAGTGAATTACCTCGCCGGAGGCGCCAAAGCGGAGCCGTCAGGTAGTATTTACTAAAGAAGTGGCGCAAAAAGATGACAAATATTAATATAAAATTATCGAGAGCGGCTTAACTGGCGGAAGATCTAGTGAACAAGTGTCGCCGGGCTGCTACTTCATAATCACGACGGCTTTTCGCACCTCAAGGTTGGTCAGTTTGGCATAGACTCCGACGTTTCCTGTCATTCGAGTAAGCGACACATCGTGTTCTTTCGCTAGCGCGATCACATCTTCAAACTGATCCAGCGTTACCATTGTGGATTCTCCGTAGAAATAGCCACCGATCGATGCGCTGGCTAGCTGCCCGTTTTTCACTCGAATGACAAATACCTCCGTGTCGGCGGGCGTTTCTTTCAAAGGAATGTCGTATTTCATCCACTGTGTACGCGAAAGCCTCGGTTGTCCCCGAATCATCAAGACTTGCGCGATTCTCAATTTCCAACGATTATCAATGTTGGTGTCCTTGAAAATCACAACAAGATAGCCAACAGAACGCCCCGGACTGGTTTGAGACGGGTTGACGGCGTAATACACTCCCACCTCTCCATTCCACTCGCCTGGCTGAAACATCTCCATTTGTATTTCGTAATTGAGTGAATCAACTTTCTCTTTGTAAAGGAGCGCGGTAATGCCGGGGTACTTGATTTTCAGCTTTTCGTGAAAGTATTCATATGAGTTAACATTGGAGTCCAAATACGTAAAAGGCGCTGATCCCAGTAAGTCGATGTCATTAAAACCAGGAGGTTTTGCATGAGGATTCATTGGTGAAGTGGTGTTGAACCACGATGGGATCCAGATTGCTGCAAGCAAGACTCCAATCAATAAGATCGAGATTAGTCCGATTGAAGGAATCCACTTTCGAAGAGGCTGGACTTTTTTGCCTTGATTCTCTGTTGGATCGAGAACCATGCGTCTGGTGTCGGCCGCTTCTTCGATTTGGCGATCCAGATCTGCGCTCGGAAGTGGATCCACTGGCAGGATTTCTCCCGCAAGCGTCGACTTCAAATCTTCAATTAAATCTGCAGCGCTGGCGTAGCGGCTTTTTGGGCTTTTGGTTAGACATTTGAGGCAACAAGTCTCGACGGACTTAGGAATCTTCGCAGAAAACTGCCGAGGGGGGGCGGAATCACGGTGAAGAATTTGTTCTGAGATTTCTTCGCTATTCCCCCGAAACGGCCTTCGTCCCGTCAGCATTTCATAAAATATAACGCCCAGGGACCAGATATCGGTGCGTCCATCAAGGTGATGCACTTCGCCATTCAGTTGTTCGGGAGACATGTAGGCAACTGTGCCCGCGACTTGACCACGTAGCTGAAGCTGCGTTTCATCATCAACAGCCAGACCGAAGTCGAGGATGTGAACGGCGCCGTGCGAATCGACAATCAGATTGGCTGGTTTGAGATCGCGGTGATAAACTCCCAGCGCGTGAGCAGATTGAATGGCCTCGGCAATTTGGAGAACAATTTCAACTGTTCGGCGAACAGAAAATCCCTGTTTCAACATCCCATTGTGAAGCGTTGGTCCTTCAACGAATTCCTGCACGATGTAATCAATACGCCCGTTGGTTTCTCGGATGTCGTGAATAGTGACGATTCCAGGGTGGCGCAGTTTTGAAGCAAGCTGAGCTTCCTTCAGGTAACGCGCGCTGGCTTGAGCGTCATTCGCTAGGTAGTGATAGGGAATTTTGATCGCGACATAACGTGCCAGTATCGCGTCGCGCGCGAGGTAGACGACGCCAAATCCTCCGCGTCCCAACTCGCGAACGATGTCGAATCTGTCGATTCGCTCTGGCATCGGCCCGATTTCCTTTGCTTCAATCGCAGCCTCTGCGATCTTTGCCGCGAGCGTATTGACTCGATTGCCACCTAGCAGTCGGTTCACGAACGAAACAAAAGAGCGATTTGGCTCCACGATCGACGTAGAGGTGGTACGCTCACTGCCTTTATTTTCTTGCTGGTCTTTCGCGGAAAGCTGAAGCGGCGCCATTGGAAGACTCTGCTTTAGGGCCAATGAGAATTTATCAGGGTAGCTTCCAATATTGACGTTTCCCACCCAACTTTAGGGTTCATTCGCCGATTTGCGGCGTACTTTCAATAATTTCACCGGCGGAGTGAGTGTTTGGTCCTTTTCCGGCGCGGCTTGCACTCGTTTTACCACCTCCATCCCTTTTGTCACTTTTCCAAACGCGGCAAATCCCTGTCCATCGGGATTTCGCTTGCCGCCGAAATCGAGTTCCTTTTGCTCGCCGATACAGATGAAGAAATCGGAGGTTGCGGTATCGGGTTCATCGCGAGCCATCGAAATGGCGCCGTCAATGTGTAACAATTTTGTCTCGCTCGTCCGCTCTAGTTTGATGGGCGGAAAATCTTCTTTCGCCTTCTCCGGCGCCGTGCCTGCTTGGATCACTTCGATCTTGATTTTGTTGTCGGGCTGGTTGCTGGGAGTTACTGTCCGATGGAAGCGCCCGTTGTCGTAGAGTTTGGCGTCGACGTAGCGAAGGAAATTCTCGACGGTCTTGGGGGCCTGCTTGGCGTTGAGTTCGACTTCGATATCGCCCATTTCCGTCTTGATGACGACAGAAATCACGTCCGTAGTTTTCTCTTGCGCAAGTGCATCGGCGGCGACGCATATTCCTGGCGCACATGAAAGTGCTACGCCAACGCACACCATCCGCACAATGCGCGCCCCAAAGTTGTGCCCTTTTCGCATCATTTCGTTCCTCTTGGGGGGCGGTTCCATAATTGCTGAAATGCGCATACGGCGACTACCTTTGTCGCCGATTTCTGTTCTAGCGACTAGAATGGATTCACTGCTCCCCGCTGTCTAGGCAATGCAGTCGAGACGATTATTATCGCTCGCCCGCCTGCGATTTCCCACCTGGTGCTTGCCATGCGCACGCTCTTCATTTGCTTTGGAATCTTGATTTCCATTTCACTCCGTGTTTGCGCCGCCCAAGACGATTTCGAACGCGCTCCGATTGAATATAGCGCTGGCCAGCCAAGCAATCGAATCACGCGACTTCAAGAGAAGCTGGACAAGGGAGAGGCCAAGCTCGATTTCGATAAAGAGTTCGGCTACCTCAAAAGCGTGCTCGCGGCGCTGGAGATTCCTAAAGAGTCCCAGTCACTCGTTTTCTCCAAAACCAGTTTGCAGCTTCGCCGGATCTCGCCGCACACCCCCAGGGCGATCTATTTCCGCGACGACCTCTACATCGGCTTCTGCCGCGCCGGCGATGTGATGGAAGTCTCCGCCGTTGATCCCAAACTCGGCGCCGTCTTCTACACGCTCGACCAACGGTCGCCGGAGAAGTCGCCCAAGTTCGAACGGCAAACCGATAACTGCCTCGTCTGCCACAGTTCCTCCCGCACCGAAGGCGTTCCTGGCCATCTCGTCCGTTCGCTCTTTGTCGATATCAGCGGCCAGCCTCTCCTCACCGCCGGCAGCCGCACCGTGAATCACACCACACCGATCGAACATCGCTGGGGCGGCTGGTACGTGACCGGAAAACATGGCGACCAAAAGCACCTTGGCAACTTTATCGCTCAGCGAGATGTGCAGCCCAACACCGTCAAAAACGAGGAGGGACAAAACATCACTTCCCTCGAAAAGTACTTTGCCACCGAACACTATGTCACGCCTCATAGCGATATCGTCGCGCTGATGGTGCTCGAACACCAAACTCTGGTTCACAATTGCATCACCAGCGCCAACTTCGCCACCCGTCAGGCGCTCGCCTATGACGAGATGATGGGCAAAGTGCTCGAAAAGAAAGAAGGCGAACGGCTCGAAAGCACGACGCGGAGAATCCAAAGCGCCGGTGAAAAGCTGATTGACGCGCTTTTGTTCGTTGATGAGGCGCCGATCACCGCGCCGATCCAGGGAACTTCGGGCTATGCCGAGTCATTTGCCAAGCAGGGGCCCCGCGATTCAAAAGGCCGCTCGCTGCGCGATTTGGACCTGACTAAGCGAATGTTCAAATACCCTTGCAGCTATTTGATCTATTCCGAGGCCTTTGATGCGCTGCCCGAGGAGATGAATGAATTTCTGCGGCGCCAGTTTGACGAAATTCTCACCGGCAAAGACACATCGAAGAAATTCCTGCATCTCAGCGCTAGCGACCGCGCGGCGATTTTAGAGATTCTCAAAGAGACCAAGCCTAACTTGGTTAGTTCTGCGACGAACTAAGGATCGCCGCCGCCGATGGTGTTGATGAGTTCTAAATGGGGTATCCGTTCCTGTTCGATCCGTAGGTTTTCTTCAACGCAGCGATCAAATGCTGCTCGCTCTGCCAGCGTGAGAAACGGCGGCGGAACTGGCTTTCTGCCAGTTCCCGTTGCCGCAAGTGTACGATATTGATTCAAAGCCGCTTCATCCATCAGCCAGCTTTGGACATGCGGGAATGCCGCGCGAAGGCTCGAGAGAATTTCAAAGCCCTCGACATCGAGATCGCCCCAGTAGGTGATCGTGGCGCTGTGAAGCCAATTGACTTGGCGTAATTCGCTAGCGGCGCGGCCGAGGGCGCCTAAGCCGAGTTGCCAGTGGCCAAAGGGAAGCGTGAGGAGATTGACCAGATTCTCCACGATGATGATTTTGGGGGAGCGAATCGGCATCGCGGCGAGAGCGCTGATAGGTAAGGAGAGCTCTGACCAGGTTGATCCAGCGTCAAGTTGCAATTTCGGGTCGAGGAACCGAATGGGCACATGCTGTTCGCGATAGCGAAGGCCATAGCGACGAGCGAAATGCGTTTCGTGGCTATGAACCGATTCCGTCACAACGAGATCAAGCCAATCGCGAAGGATCGGCTCGTGTCGCTCGATGAATTTGGTGTCGACGGGGATCGGTAGCTCGCGGGCGAAACGATTGGGGCGCGGATTTTCGCGGAAATAACGCAGAACGTGGAGCAAGCCTTCGATGCTGGAGGCCGCGTCGATCAAGGTTCGCCGGTTCGCGCGAATCCAAGGGTTCAGTTCGGGAAATTCTTCGCGGAGACGCTCGACTGCTTTTGTAAAGGCCCAAAACTCCGCTTGCTTGCCGATCAACTTCAGATAGTCGTCTTGCGTCTCGAAATAGAATCGCTCGGGAAAGGGATTGCGACCGAACGCTTTCGAATTTCGCTCGCGCCACTCGATGCTGTAGCAGTAGCCGCGAACTTCCTTCGAGCCATCGCGGAGACGATGAAGGATGGCGGCGGAACCGGAGTGGTCTTTCGCGTCGAGTGTCTTGTTGGACGGAATGTTGCGCGGGAAAAACTCCTCGCCATCGAGCCAGGCGCAGAGGAACTCGGGATAGAGCTTCTGGGCTTTGCGATCGATCTCCTCTGGCTCAATCATTTGGGGCGCCGCACTCGAAGCGAGGGATCATTAGATTGCTCATGAAACTCACGGGCGCTCATCTGCAGCACTTGCGAGCGATTGGTTTTGTCATTCTTGGCGACATGGAGATAGCAGCCGACGTAGTTTTCGGTGACACGGGCCTTGGCGTCGAGCGGCGCCACAATTAAGAGTTGCAAGCCAAACTTCTGGAAGAGCTCGAGCGCATAAGCAGAGTTGGCGTCGTCGACGCGCGAGAACATTTCATCAACCACGACAAAGTGGAAGCGATCGCTCTTGGTTCTGGCGGGATCAAGGTCGTACTGAAACGCGATCGCGGCGACGAGGATCGTGAAGGCGAGCTTGGCTTTCTCGCCGCCCGATTGGCCTGCGCTGTCATCATGGTAACTGCGATCGTCGCCGGTTTGATCGTCTGTCTCGACGGCCGCAAAGTCGAACCAGTTTCGTACGTCCGTCACACGCAAGCGCCAGCGCTCTTCGTCGCGGAGCTTAGTGATGAGCGAAGCGATTTGCTTGTAGCGGGCTTCATCGGCGGCCAAGGTTCCTTCGAATTGACCGCTGACGCACGCATCGAGTTCCTGGCGAAAGCTGGTGATCTCGCGATCTTTGACATTCTTGGCGACGAGCTTCATGTGCGTGTTCGGACTGTATTGCACGAGCCGCAAAGAACGATTGAGGTCGTCGATGCGATCTTCGATCACGCGCCGCTCGCTATTGAGATTGCCTCGAAGGACGCCGATTTCCTGCCCGACCTTTTCATTGAGCCGCTCTTTGAATTTCTCCTCGAAGCGAGGCAAGTCTTCGTCGCGAATGCGCTTCAGGAAAGCGAGAAAATCGGGCAAGTATCGAACGTCCGATTCGAAATCGAATTTCTCGTCCGGATTGGCACGGAGGAATTTCCCCATAGCAATGAGCATGTCAGTGCGGGCGGGCGCGATATCCTCTTCGATCTGTTTCTTTTGCGATGCGATGAGCTTTTCAAAGTCACGTTGACGAATGGTGTAGTTTTCGACCGAGAGCGGCGGATTTGCGAGATGGGCATCGAGTTCCGGATAGGTTTTCTGTTGTGTCAGCAGATCCTCTTTGACCTTGGCTTTCGCCAGTAAATCTTGGTTGTATTTGATGGAGGCCTTAGTCTGGGTAATTCCTGTCTCAAGCGATCGAATATCGCCGATGCGTTGATCTCGCGACGAACTGAGCGCGGTGATGCGCTGTTCGCATTCGCCCAAGCGACTCTTGAGAAGCTGAAGAACGTCACTTTTCTCCTCGATCGCTTGCTTTTCCTTCCGTAGTTCCGCGATGGCGCGTTCCGAGGTGTAGTAGTCAATCTCGCTGTAGCTCGCGGAGCGGCGGGCTTCCTCGATCGCGGTCAGGCGGGAGCGTAACGCCGCCGTTTGTTGCTCCAGACTCGCCAAATGCCGGTCGATCTGCGTAAGTTGAGCTGTATAGTTGGCGATCGCCTCGGCAAGGAGCCGCTTCTTCTCTTCGTTATCCCACCCCAAAACGTAGTGACGCGGATCGACGACGCGCGCCCGATCATCTTTCTCGTGTCGAGTGAAATTGTGCTTGAGATGGCGGTTCTTGGTGAGCGCCCGTTCTGGTGCTTGCTGAAACTCTTCGATCGTTTCACAGCAGCGGAAGTTGAAGCGCTCGCGGACTTCGACTTTGACCCAGGGGAGCAGCGCCGACCATTTTTCACGAAAATCGAGCTTCCAAAAGAGGGAATTCGATTCCGGCTGCGGACCTTGTGCTTCCCGCGCTCGTTCGCCGATTTGCAGATAAACGAGCTTCTGGCCATGTCCGCGCGAATCGCGCAGCGGCGTCTTTTCGAGATACCGGCTGACCTGCGGGTAGTATCGCTGCGGAACGAGCAAGCTGAGGCCAAAAGTGCGCAGCACCATTTCGATCGAACCTTCCCAGTCGCGCTCGGTGAGTTTGACGGAAATCAGTTCGGCGGCGAAGGGCAGATCGCGTTCGGCGAATCGCAGGTCTTCGCAAAGTTGGCGGCGAATCTCAACATATTCCGGCGGAAGGTTGCCTTGGCGGCGGAGGAGAACGGCGAGCTCCTTTTCGGCCTCCTCACGGGCGCGCTTCGGATCGACTCGAGACTCGACCAGTTCTTTAGCTTTGGCCTCGAGCTCGGCTCGCGTTTTTTGGAGCTCGGAGGAGAGCGGCGCCAAATAATCGCGAACGGCGACGAAAGCTTCCTCGGTTTCGACCGCGCCGGCAATCTCGGCGCGTCGGAGCGACTCCATATAGCGATCAAAATTGGAGCGGCGAGAATCGCGTTGGGCTTCGTGCTTCTCAATTTCCAGCGGAATTTGTCGAAGGCGTTCGCCGCCCGCCTGGTCGATCTCGACGCGGATGCGATGTCGCTCTTCCTCAGCCGATTTGATTTCCGCGAGAATCTTGTCCCGCTGCTCCTTCGTTTCGCTCAGCTCGACTTGACGCCGCTCCAGTTCCGGCGTGAAAAGCTCAATATACTTTTGCGGAAAATAACTCTCGGCGGCGGCCGTCCAGCGATTGCAGCGATCGAGCGCGGCGGCTTGCTTTTGATATTCCTTGCCATGCTTTTCGATCGGCTCCAGCAAATCACGCTGCTTGCGAACGCGCTCCAGCGCCATATGTGCGTCACTGAGGTCTTTGAAATGGCCAAATAGCTCATCGACCTTTTCGGACCAGGGCTTCGCTTCGAGCATGTGCTTGCGAATGAAATCGTTCAAACGCTGAATATCTTTGACGGCGACGGTCTGATTGAACATGTCCATCGCTTGATCTTTGACGCTCGTCGCTTTGCGAAACCACTCGTAGTAGTCGCTATATTTCGTGCTCGCCTTGAAGCCCCGCTTTTTCATCTCTGCGGCCAGCTTTTCCATTCCCTTCAGCCCGGCGCAGTCCTTGGCGATGCTGCGATCCTCATCCCCATAGCAATAGATGCGCTCGACGGCGCCATCCGAGATATAGAGCAACTGTGCGAGCGTAAAAACCTTTCCCGTAGTTCGATTGCGAAACACCGCAAGTAAGACAGAGCATGTCCCAACACTCGACCGCAGGTGACGAACCTCGCCGCGATTGTCTTCATCCTGGCTGCGTCGGTCCTAAGCGCCTTGGATGTAGGACTTTTCGCTTCGCTCTGTCTTCCCCGCGCCGGCAGCGAGGTTGTAGTTCCGCGATTTTCCCGGTTTGACGAGCAGCGTCAGCAGCGCATCGACGAGCGTCGATTTCCCCGCTCCATTCTGACCGACAAGCAGCGTCGTCTGCCCTTCGAGTCGCAGCACATGCACCTGTTCATCAAAGGTCCCCCAGTTGAAAACCTCGAGTCGATCAAGCCGATAGCCCGGCGCAGCATGTTCGCTCCCCGCATCCGTTGGTTCAAACCCTTCGTCGCTTTGGTCGAAGAGTGTCTTCATGAGCTGCGTCCCTCGGCGACGGCTTTGAGTTCTTCCGCAAGTTTCTCCAGCGTCGCGACGGGCATGCGCGCCTTCAGAATGCGGCGAATCTCCCATTCCTGCGGATCTTTCGTGAACTCGCGAATGTACTTGAGATCGGCAAGCACCTTGAGCGCGGCGACGAGTTGGTTCTTCGCCTTGACTTCGTCGAGTTGACCAGGAAGAAACGACTTCCATTGCTCCAGCAAATCGTGCGTGGCGACCACGCAGCGCGTATTGTCGACTTGATCCTCTTCAAACTTCCGCAGCTCGTCACGAAGCAACACACAAGCAAGCGTCGCATCGTAACTCAGTCGCTTTTTGTGAACGAGTTTGGGCAGCTGGTCGTAACCGCGAACATGATCGAGCTCATGGTCATCGAGCTGCCGCAAGAAAGCAAAGCCTTCCGCTTGATCGACTACCAGCCGCAGCCCAATCCGTGCAAAATAACTGTCGAGCCGCGTCTGGTTGCTCAGCACCAGATTCCACACTTTAGCTTCATCGTCATACACGACGCCTTGCAGCAAGTTCACGGCGGCAATCGAAGATTCATCGAAATCAGGAAGCTCCGGCTCACGCTCGCTCACGCATTTCTCCTTTCGCGATGAAAGTCACGAGCGGAATTGTCACGGCGATCGACTTGCCATCTCCGTCGATTGGCTGCAATGCGATTTCCTCCGTCGCATCCGTCCGCACGAGATGGCCATCCTCACAAGCAATTTGCAGATAGGCGAGAATATCGATGATCCCCTCCGGCGGCGACTCCGCCAGTACTTCGCCGAGCGTGCAAGCGTTTCCCTGTACGATCGATAGCGAGATACGCCTCCGCAGACCGATCCAATCGATCGGGCGCAGCTCCAAAAACGCCTGAAACGCCTTCTGCCGCAATGCTTCATCCGCCACATGCACCCGCAAATCGACCTGCTCAAACTTGACCGGCGGCGCCCAGTCGGTTCGGGAAAGCGGCGCGGAAATCTCGACCGGTTCATCCACTTCGACGCCGATGTGCTTGGGCGGCTCCTGGCCCAAAGCCGCAGCATAGACCCGAATATTCCGCAATACCTCGCTCACGCGGCGGCGTTCATCATGTGTGCGAAAATCAAGCAATCGCCGCAAGCTGGCGGAGAGACGGCGCTCCGTATGCAACACCTTGTCCGCTTCACCGAGTAGCAACGTCACCATATGCCGCATCGTCTCGCGGCCATCGGTTTGGTCGGCGAGCTCTTTCAGCACCAGCAGTTCGTTGATGATTGATTGCAACCGGTCTTGTTGCTTGGGTGATTGAATGAATCGGAGGAACTCGAAGAAGCTGACGCCTTGATCCTGTTCCTTGAGCGCGGCCTCGGCGCCAAGCACATCGCCTAAAATCCCGCCACGAGTATCGACGCCTTGCGCCTGTCGCTTTTGCACCTCTCGCGTGATCTCTTTGAACTTCTCCTCGACGCCGCGAAAGTCACTCTGCAACTCCTTGAAAAGCCGAACCGCAAGTCCAAACTGCTCGCGAATGCGCGTCGGGTTGAATATCGGCACGGCGCCATGCTGCTCAATCTCTTCGATCTGCCGCGCAATCTTGGCTTGCTCCTCCCTCAAGTGCGCCAAACGAATCTCGGGATCATCCGATGAATGAACCACCAGCTCATTGAGCGTCTTCATAATCAGCAAGAGCCGCGATTGCGCGCCCACAAACCCCAGGTCTTGGTCTAACGCACGGTCAAGAAAATCAATCACTTGCTCCGAGTGCGGAGTCAGTTGGTAAGCGGGCTCATTGCGATCCGCTTGAATGAAGCGATGAAGCCATCGCTTCTCAGTCCAATCCCGCAAATACTCTTCTGGGCGCTCTTTAAGAGCATACACCTGCGCCTCGCGAAGATGATCTTGAAACGCCGAAAGCGCACTAACCAGCTCGGAATGAGGCAAATCAATCGTCCGCGCCTGCTTGAACCGCTGATGCAGGAAGCTAATGACAAACGGCGCGCTATTCGCCTGAAGCAACCGAATTGCCGGCGAGGTATCGAAGTGCGATTGTAGGTCTTCCGGCGTCATGGCCCAATTATAAACGAGCGGGGCCGTATAAAGAGGTATACCAACGCAAAGTGAGCCGGCTACTTACGCCGAAGCAGCCGCGCCCTCACAAAAAACGCGGTAATCGTACTAATCAAAAACGCAATAATCATCGGCTCTCACAGCAATCGGTTTCGCAGGGCTGGATTTCACAAGGTTTGGTGCAGCGCTCCATCCGAAACTGTCCATCATCCTTGCACGAAGTATAAGTCGCCAGGAAGCATTTGTCAGTCACCGTTGCCGAGTAGGTAAACGTGCCAAATAGCCGCCCCAGGCTCTGGCTGCCCGAGAGCACGACGTGGTCCGGCGTTTCTTCCACAATTTGCAGCGTCACGGAGTAGCGAAAGGGGAAGACCTTGAAAAATCGCCCTTTAAACCGGACTTCGTAGTGGCAAGCATCGACTTTACAGAACTGGGCCGAGAGAGGGCCTTTGTGACCGCTGGTGCAGCTCTTCCAGTCCCCCGACCAATATCCAGTCAAGTCGATCGCCGATGCGGCGCTGGTCACGGCCAGGCTGAGAATCAGAGCGAAAGCAAAAGTCGCGGTTCTAACGATTGACACGGTCGGGCGTCCTTGCAATGAAGCCAAAGTGACAAGATTGGCGTCTCAGCAAGATCGGCTAATGCAGCATCATCGCTCAAGCAACAAGCCGACTGTAGCGGACGCACCAAAAGCGCACAAAAAATGTCCCAATCACAACTCGAAGCGTCTGCGAGGAATCGACCCGACAAAAAGTATGGCTCGGTCAGCGCGCAAAAAAACCCCCGAAAAAAGCGAAGTCCCAGGGGGGCAGAGGACTTCACCCAATTCGGGGGCAAGATTGATCGAGTTGTCGTTTAGAGAGGACTGAGGAAAAACGAGCTCGGCAATAAGAGCAAACGAAAAAAAGGAGGTCGGCGTCCTTGCCGATCCTCCGCAAACCTCGTGGTCCACAGCCGCATTCGCCGGGGCCTCAGCATCCTTGCTTCAGCGATCCAGCGAACTGGTGTGCGATCCATGTCCCACGACGGTCGGGAATGTACGAAAGGACCGCACATAGGGTCAAGCTCAAGATTCACGATCCGCAAAAATAATTTTCGCGGCCGCTAGCAACATGCAATTGAGCTTTCTCCTTCGCATGCCTCGCAACGGTTATCAAACTCCGCTAGTACAGTTGTTTGATGACGCGTTATCCACATCACGCATGTTAGGCCGCTCGGCGTGTGCCACTTTGTTGTCGCAGCATAAACTTGCGCAGCGGCGGCGTTTTCAGCGGGAATTTCACGCCGAGAGTGGGAGCATGCTGCGCCAACTCCTCGTCAACCACCGCTCGCAGCGGCTGATCCTCCATGATCGCGTTGTACGTGGAGATCCACGCAGCCGCCTCACCTAGGGCGAGACCTGTGGCGGCGATCCGGCCAGGCGGAAGAATCAAAATTCGATACGTGCGCGCAACTTCGTTCATGAAATACTCTCCTGGGAAGAATAGGAAGATTGGGAAAACCGCGCGACCCAGGGCACACCGCCCGGCCGCGCAAAAGCAAAGAAATTGCGAATCAACGGAGTTCGCGTCCGGCAGCACCCAGGCTGATCAGGCAAGAAATAAGCTTGTCTCAAAGCTCTTTCGCGGCAGTGTAGTGTACAAAATTACACTTATCAATCATCCGCCAAGTACAAAATCTAGCCCCACTGCTAGCACCCCAAACACACGATCTTGTGGCCAGACGCGGACCAAACGTGTCACGCCGCCAATCCAGCAAAAAAGCCGCCGATTCACCACAAGAAAAATAAATGCGAAATAAATAATGAGAATATGCGCACAAATGGCGCCACACTCTTCCTAGGATGATGGCATACGGCGAAGGCATTTTCTTTCACCGAGATCCTCGTGAAGCGTCTAGCTCAGGAGCCATTGTCATGCGAATTCTATTTTTCCTTGCTCTCCTATTGCCGGTGCTAACTCCCGCCTTATCGAGCGGCCAGTCGGCAATCTGCTATGAGCGCCCGACCGTCAATATCCCGCCTACTCTCCGCTGCCCAAACTGGGGCGGCGGCTCCTGCGTCCATGCCGCCAACGTCATGCTCCTTGAGTGGCAAGGCCAACATGAACTAGCCCAATGGTGGCGAACCAATAACAGCGGCGGCGAATACGCGCAGCGACTCAATCAACGTCTGGATTCGGCCCATCTTCACTACGCCTACACCACGCGCGGCGACGAGGCCTTTCTTGCCTGGGCCCTTCGCACCCGTCGCGGCGCCGGAATCACCTTCTGGCCCGGCCACGCAGTCAACCTCGTTCATCTCGACGACCAATGGGCCGGCCTCCTCGACAACAACCGCCTCGAACAAGTGATCTGGATCCCCCGCGCCGAGTTCATCCCTCGCTGGCGCAACTACGGCGGCTGGGCCTGGACCCTCGTCCACACCCCACCTCCACCCCTCCCCTGTTGGAAGAACAGCCAGTAGCACGTTTGGGTGCCACTGCTGGCTTGCCCAGCAGTGTCCGCGCCGCGCGAAGACTCGCAAACCAAACTCAGTTCCCCCTTTTCCGGTTCTATGGAGCAATGCCATGAAAAAGTTCTGCCTCTCCCTCGCGCTACTGTTATGCGCGAACGCCATGGCCCCCATCTTCGCTCAGGAGGTCATCCTCCTTCCCGAAGATGGCGGCCTCTGGCACACGACCCTCGTCCTCCCCAGCGATCCATCAACTGATCCGGCATCACGGCGACTCGTAGACCACTTCGCCACTTCGCCGCGTCTCAAAAAACTCGCCTCCCAAACGAGTTTGCACCGCTACACACCAAGCGATCCTCTCTTCGAAGCTCGCTACGCACCTTACTTCGGCGGCGTCCTGCCCGCGCTGCTTGTGCAAAAAGCGGACGGCACGGTCATCTACAAAGTCAGCGGCGAAGCAATTCCGACAAGCGGTGAAGAACTCGCCAATGAAATCGCCCAAGCAATCGACCAATGCTGCCCTCTTCGTCCCAAGCCCCAACCCCAACCAAAACCTCAGCCCAGCCCCGAACCGACTCCATCACCAACCATCACACCACAATTCCCCTCCATCAACGTCGAAGTCGTCCCCGATATCAGGCCCACCGTTGTCGAGCCAACCAACGAGCCTGCTGAACAACCCAAGAAAGCGCCAACCCCAACACCGCTTTCACCACTCCTCCTCTTAGCCCCCATCGCCGCAGGCGCACTAGGCCTCCGCCGCAACTCCCGCATCGTTCTGTAGAGCGCCCGTAATCGGTGTTGACGTCGAATGGCGAATGACCATCACAACCCAAAGCGTAAGCGAGGGCTTTTCTCAACAGTTTCATTACCCGAAAGGAACCAACCATGAACGAAACAACCCCCGCCATCCCCAACATGCCGATCGGCATGACTGACCCTAACACTTGGATCGCGATCGCCAGCATCGTGATCTACCTCATCAGCAAGTTCATCGCCAAGCGAAGTGAATCCACCGACGGCCGAAAACGCAAAGCGATTCAACTCGCTGGCGACGTTCGGCTCGCCGGCCTCGAATTCCTCGCGCCGCTGCTCGAAGACTACGCCATGGGCGACCAAACCGCGCTCACCCAGCGCATCGAAGCCCTCGCCCATGAACTCGGGAAGGAATCGAGCCGCAAAACGATGATGGAGCGCCTCTTCCATTCACAACTCGCCGACCGCCTCCGCGACAGCGAATCCCGCCGCCGCATCGCAAGGCTCTTGGATCAATCCAAGCCCGCTTAGTTGAAAGCACTAGTTGTTTTGGGTGCCACTGCTGGCTTGTCCAGCAGTGCGCACTGCAAACACGGTTGGAGAACAAGAATGACCAAGCCGACTGCAAACAATAAACACCGCCCCAGCAAACCCATCACCAAATCCAAAACGATCCCCCGTCATCACATCCTGATCGATTGCCAAAACGAATCGATGCAGCGTGAACTATTCGAGCACCTTCGCAAACTCGGCGTACCCTGCCGCTTGCTCGTCCTCTAAGGAAACCACCATGCCCCGCATCGAATGTACCCGCTCCTGCGAAGTAGACCCAACCTTTCGCACCCACCAAGTGATGGGAATGCTCGACCTCCCCATTGGCGTCGCGCAGTCGGAGTCTTTCTCAGTCGACGTGCCCGGCATCGAAGAAAATTGGAAAGTCGGCGCCATCATCGGCCCCTCCGGTTCAGGCAAAACCAGCATCGCGAAAACCGCATTCGGCGCAAGTGCATTGCATGAGCCCAAATGGAACCCACGCCGCGCCATCATCGACCAACTAGGCGATCAACCAATCGAACAAATCACCCGCGTCCTGACCAGCGTCGGCCTCGGCAGCGCCCCAAGTTGGCTGCGTCCCTTTCACGTTCTGAGCTGCGGCGAGCAGTTCCGCGCCCAAGTCGCGCGCAAGATCTTGAGCAACAAACCAATCTTGGTCTGCGACGAATTCACCAGCCCCCTCGATCGCAAGCTGGCAAGAAATTGTTCGATCGCCCTCTCCCGTTACCTGCGCCGCGAAGAATGCAAATCGCGCCTCGTCGCCGTCACAAGCCACCTCGATGTCCTTCCCTGGCTCGAACCTGATTGGACGGGTGCGATCCACTCCCTGCGCGCTGAATCCGCGTATTTTCATCAACTTCGCCGATCGGATTGGGCTGAGTTGAAAAATTGGTCTAGTAAAAGAGGGCCCCTTCCGGTGAGAACGT
>JBKJSI010000034.1:0-12677 GCA_046595915.1 Pirellulaceae bacterium | reverse complement strand
CCGATGTCGGCGCCCAGATCGCCCGGGCCTCTGAGAATGCCGACGCTGATCGGATCAAACGACTGAACGAGCATCGCGCCTTTGGCGTGAGCCAGTTGAGCAATTCGTTCGACATCTTCGAGCGAGCCGAAGAAATTGGGATGCTGAATCAGCACGCAAGCAGTGTCGTCATCGATCGCGGCGGCCAGGGCATCGATATCGGTGGTGCCAGTGGGAGCTGGAACGGTGGCGAGTGTGGCGCCAAGGCACGTGAAGTAGGTCTCAATGATCTTGCGATACTCAGGGTGTACCGTCTCGCTCGACACGACTTTGCCGCCGCGGCGACTGACCGACATGCACATCAACACCGCTTCGACCGACGCGCTGCCGCCGTCGTAAAGGCTGGCGTTGGAGACATCGAGTCCGGTGAGTTGGCAGATCATCGTTTGATATTCAAACATGACCTGCAAATTGCCTTGACTCACTTCGGGCTGATAGGGCGTGTACGAGGTATAGAACTCACCCCGCGAGGCGAGCATATCGACTGCTGCGGGAATAAAATGGTCATAACTGCCGCCGCCGAGAAAGCAAACTTTATCAAGCGCGCTGGCATTACGCGCCGAAAGCTCGCTCAAATGTCGCGTCAGTTCCATTTCCGACATCGCTTTGGGCAAATCGAGCGGGCGCTTGAGGCGAAGCTCGGGTGGAACGCTCGCGAATAACTCATCGATCGAGCCCGCACCGATCGAAGCGAGCATCTCTCGCTGATCTTCAGGCGTGTTGTAAACGTATGGCATTGTGACTTTGCTACCCTAAGGTCGGAACGGCCATGAAAATCGCCGCATCAAAAAAGTTCGCAGTCGCGGGAGCGACAGCACTACGTAGGCGATGTCGCTCCGCGACTCGCATTTAACAATCCGCTCGACAATCAATGACCGTCGGCGATCTGCTTTTGATAACTCGTGTGGTTCATTAACTTCGTTGGATCGGCGGACACTTTCACCTTGATCATCCAGCCTTCGCCGAATGGATCGGAGCTGAGCGTTTCGAGGCGGTTGGGAAGTTCTTTGTTGACTTGGATGATCTCGCCATCGACGGGGCTATAGAGCGGGCTCACGGCTTTCACCGATTCGACTTCGCCGAATTCCTTGCCGGCGGTAACCTTGGCGCCGACTTCAGGTAGCTGCATGAACACGAGGTCGGTGAGCAACTCGACCGCGAAAGCGGTGATGCCAACGGTGGCCACGCGATTCGCGCCGGCGCCTTCGAGGCTGACCCATTCGTGGGTTTCGGCAAAGAGCAGTGATTCTGGTTTCACGAGTTCGGTTCCCTAATGGAATACTAGAGGTGATCTGCGGAAAGTCCTTAGTTGGACCGCTTATAAAAAGGCATTTTCACGACGGTCGCCTTCTCGCGAGTTCCGCGCAGGTCGACTTCGATTTCTTGACCGGGCGAAGCAAAAGCGAGCGGTACACAGCCCATGCCGATCCCCTTTTGGAGCGTGGGCGACATCACGCCGCTCGTGAGTTGGCCGATTGCCTCGCTGCCTGCGTAGAGTGCATATCCCTCGCGCGGCGGCCGTTTGCCATGCACTTCAATGCCAACACGCTTGCGGGCGAGTCCCTTGGCTTTGATCGCTGCAATAGCGTCGCTGCCAATAAATTGGCGGTCCTTGAGATTGACCGCAAATTCCAAATCGGCCTCAAGCGGATTAATCTCTTCCGAAAGTTCATGCCCATAGAGCGGCATCGCCGCCTCGAGCCGGAGCGTATCGCGCGCCCCCAGTCCACAGGCGCGAAACCCCATCTCGGCGCCCTTATCAAGAATCGTTTGCCAAACCGTGGTGGCATGCTCTGCCGCGACTACCAATTCGCAGCCATCTTCGCCGGTGTAGCCTGTTCGGCTAATCAGCGCCCGATGAGAAAGGACTGTCGCTACCGTTGCGGTGTAATAAGAGAGCTGATGCAGATCGGCTTCGATGACTTTCTTCAGCACTTCGAGCGCCATCGGTCCTTGCACCGCGATCATGGCGGTTTCGGCGGTGACATCCTTCATTTGGACATCAGTCGCTTTGGCGAGGTGCTTTTGCAACCAGGCGATAATTTTCTCTCGATTGCCGGCATTCACGACGAGCCAGTGGAACGGCTTGCCATCATCATCTTCAAGGGAATAGACGAGCACATCATCGAGGATGAAGCCCGCTTCGTTGGTCATGAGCGAGTAGCGAACTTTGCCCGGCGCAAGACCTTCGACTCGGCGGGTCAGCAGGCTATCCAGAAACTGATCGCTTCCCGCGCCATCAAATCGAATGCGGGCCATGTGCGAAACATCAAAGAGCCCAGCTGAGCGGCGGGTGGCGTGATGCTCATCGAGAATCGACGTGTACTGAACCGGCATCGACCAGCCAGCGAAGTCGACCATGCGACCGCCGTGAGACTGGTGCCATTGATGCAGGGGCGTATTTTTGAGCGGGGTAGTCATGACCCGTTTGGTTCCATTCGTTGTTGCAACAAGGACCGTTGAAACAATACCCCACAGACCAGCTACTTCGCATTCGCGGTAAGTCCGCAAACGCCAATGTGATGGCCTGATACGCGCAGTTTAAGATGCCAAAAAACAGGAGCAGAGTGCGGCATTATTACCGCGAAATCGGGCAATGACTAGGGCCGCGACAATCGCCGCTTTTCGGCGCTCACTCAACCGATTCGCCACTCGCAATCGGCTGACGCTGAGGAAAACCCGCTGTCGCCGTCTCGACGACTTCGTCACCTTTCAATTCCACCACTAATGCTTGTGCCTCAGGAAATTTGCGGGCCAGCATTTCCAGACCTTTTTTGGTGGGCAAAACCCCAAGTGCCGTTGCTAGTGCATCGGCAGCCGCGCCATTCGGCGCGCAACAAGTTGCCGCGATGCGCCGATCGCTACCCAGTCCCGTCTTGGGGTCGACTATGTGCGAATAGTGATTCCCATCAATTTCTACTGATTGGAAAGCGTCGCCCGAGGTGGTGATGGCAGCGTTACTGAGCCAAACAAAAGTCGTAGGAGGCTTTGTTTTCGGTTGTGGCCCAGCAAGGGCGACTTTCCAACCCTTTTCGCCGGGCGGTGGGTCGAGAGCGACGACATCGCCCGACGCATTCACGAGTGCCTGCCTGATTCCCATTTCCGACAAAATTCTCAAAACTTCATCCGCTGCATAGCCTTGGCCGATGCCTCCAAAATCGAGGCGGATTCCAGGCTTAGTTAGTTGCACGGTCGACTGGGCAGCATCCAGCTTGATACTTTCCATTCCAACTGCGGCCAGCGCTTCACTTAACAGTTTCTTGTCAGGCATCTCTTTTTGCCGTCTGGCGCGGCGCCAAAGTTTCGTCAGTGGTCCCACCGTCACATCGAATGCCCCATCGGTTTGCATGGTGAAATTCGCCGAAAGCTCCAATGCCTTAAATAACTCGGTCGATATCGCCTGAGGCGTCGCATGGGGGGCGGAAGCGCAAATCCGATTGGTTTCGCTCTCCAAGTCGTAGTCACTTAAAGCTTTATCTAGCTGAGAGATGCGCTGAAAAGCCCTTTCGAACGCCCGATTTGCGAGTTTTTCATTGTCGGAATAGAATACGATCTTAAACGGAGAGCCCATGTGGACTTCCGTTTGCTCGAACCTTTGCAGTTTGGATGTTGGTTGCTGCGCAACCAATCGAGCCAGGTTTCCAAGGTTCATCCCGCCCAGCAAAAGCAAAATCGCCGCGAGAGCTACTCTCGCATGGCGTTTGTGCTTTCCCGCCTCAGCGCTTAATCCAACCCGGTTAAGCAAGTCGATCGCTCCCGTCATCTGTCGCAAGAGGGTTCGCCCTAGTTGCGAGTGTTGACCTTTGTTTAACGCTTTAGGAATTGAACCGCCTCATGACCATTCTACCTGACGCGAATCGCGTTGTCCGGATTTGCTTTTCGATTCTGACTTGTTCCGTGGCGCTTTTGATTGCCACTTCGGCAAGTGGTCAGGAAGAGAAAAAGTTCCCGGTGAAAGATGCCGACGCCGCTAGTGAAGCGGAGATGAAACCTTATACCGAGCTCATCGAGCACACCGAGGGCAAGATTGAAATGCTGCCGATCAAAGGCGGCGAATTCGTGATGGGCAGCCCCGACAAAGAAGAGGGCCGCAAGGATGACGAAGGCCCACAGCACAAAGTGAAGGTATCGCCTTTTTGGATGGCGAAGTTTGAAATGACTTGGGACGCTTACGAAATCTGGATGTTTGATCTGGATATTCAGCGTCGGGAACTCAAGAAGCTCGAGAAAAACAAGCGCGATGTGCTCGCGGAGGAATTTCAAATCTCGCAGCCGACGGCGCCGTATACCGATATGTCTTTCGGCATGGGGAAGAAGGGGCACCCGGCGATTTGCATGACTCAGCTAGCCGCGCGAACCTATTGCGAATGGCTCACTCTGAAGACGGGGCGCTATTACCGTCTCCCCACCGAAGCGGAATGGGAATATGCCTGTCGCGCAGGGACGAGCACACGCTGGTCTTTCGGCGATGAAGCCGACAAGCTCGATGATCATGCCTGGCACTTCGACAACGCAGGCGAGAAGTATCACAAGGTTGGCACGAAGAAGCCCAATCCTTGGGGGCTCTTCGATATGCATGGCAATGTGGCCGAATGGGTGATCGATGAATACTCGCCAGATTACTACAAGAAGTCGGCACTCGAAATCTTGACCGATCCGCTCAATATCCCGAAGAGTGAATATCCGCAAGTTGCCCGCGGTGGATCGTGGGATGCCGATCCACTTGAAACGCGCAGCGCGGCTCGCGACAAGTCTTCGCCGGAATGGAAGAAACAAGACCCGCAGATTCCCAAGAGCATTTGGTATCACACGGATGCCACTTTCGTTGGGTTTCGAATCGTGCGCCCGCTCACGGAAGCTTCTGCGGAAGAGCGAAAAGCGAAATGGGATAACTACGAACCTCGACCAGATCGTAAGAAAGGCCGTTGATTGAACATCAACGCCGCTAACGGTATCCTAGGGGAAGGTGAAATTCCCCTAATGACCATCTGCTGAATTAAACCTACCGCTCAAAACCTCTCCGCAAGGATTTTTCATCATGGAACAGAAACCCGCCAAAGAGACGACTCCCAAGACTCCGGCCTCTCGCCGTGAGTTCATTCGCCAAAGTTCGCTACTGGTCGCCGGTGGCGCCATTGGCGGAGCGGTTGCGAGCAACCTCAGCATCGCCCGTGCGGCCCATGCTTTTGGCAGCGATGAAATCAAGATTGGGCTTATTGGCTGCGGTGGACGCGGAACCGGCGCTGCGGCCCAAGCGATGAATACCTCGGGCGGCGGCGTAAAGCTGGTCGCGATGGGTGATGTGTTCCCCGATGCCCTGCAAGGCGCTTATCGCGGGCTTAATTCGTCCCATCCCAAGCAAATTGATGTTCCGAAGGACCGGCAGTTTGATGGTTTTGACTCGTTCAAAAAGGTGCTCGAAACGGATTGCCAGATGGTGATCCTGGCGACCCCTCCTGGCTTCCGGCCTCAGCATTTTGAAGCGGCGGTGGCGGCAGGCAAGAATGTGTTCATGGAGAAGCCGGTTGCGGTGGATCCCGCCGGTGTTCGACGTGTTCTTAAAGCGAATGAAGAAGCGAAGAAGAAGGGGCTGGCCGTTGCCGTCGGCCTGCAGCGCCGACATGAGCCGCGTTACATGGAAACGATCAAGCGCATTCAAGAAGGCATGATCGGCGACATCATTCTCGCGCGAGCCTATTGGAATGGCGCCACGCCTTGGACTCGCCCTCGCAAGCCACAGCAGACGGAAATGGAGTACCAGATGCGAAACTGGTACTATTTCAATTGGCTCTGCGGCGATCACATCGTTGAGCAACACATCCACAATTTGGATGTCATCAACTGGGTCATGGGTGGCTATCCCGTCTCGGCACAGGGTCAAGGAGGCTGTCAGGTCCGCAAAGGCAAAGATTACGGCGAGACCTTTGACCATCACTTTATTGAATTCACCTACGACAAAGGCACGAAACTCTTTAGCCAGTGCCGCCATATTCCCAAGTGCTGGGATGCGGTGTCGGAATTCGTCCACGGAACCAAAGGCAGTGCCGATCTGGCGGGCGCAAAGATCTACGACTCCAAGGGCGCCACGATCTACAGTTATGGTCGCGGCGGCGGTGATGGCCATCAGCAAGAACATCACGACCTTTTCGCCGAACTTCGCGCAGGACGCATCCCCAATGAAGGCGAATGGGGCGCCAAGAGCACAATGACCGCGATCTTCGGACGCATGGCCACCTATGGCGGCCAAATGCTTACCTGGGACGAAGCGATCAACGCGGAATACGTTGTCTCGCCAACCGATAAGTACACCAGCTTCAACGACACACCGCCGGTGCTGCCCGATGCCGATGGACTTTATAAACTGCCTGTCCCTGGTGTGACCGACGTCCTTAAGGGCGGTTTTCTGTAGTCGACACCGATAATTGAGCCCGACAATAAACGCCTAGCAATTCGCGTTACACTGAGAGGGACCAAGTCCAATTGGATTTGGTCCCTTTTCTTTTTGGCTTTGGCTCAAACTCGCTAACAGGAACCTCCACACGATGTGGTCGTCTCGCCTGCTGCTACGGCTGGCATTGGTTTACGTCGCGATTCAGGCGATTGTTTGGCTGGCGATGCTGGTAGTCCTCGATCGCTGGAATGCCGAAGGCGCTCGGGTTATCGGTCAAGACGCGAGCGCCGCTGGTTCGTGGTTTGAGATGCATCGCACGAGTAGTTGGTATTTTGGGGCGGCGCTGGGATGTGCTGCGATTTTGGCGACGCTTCTCGCTGCTGGGTGGCTGATGCAGCCCCTTGCGCGGCTCGCGCGTGGCGCGCAGACGCTAGCGCATTCTGGGCAAACCATTGATAAAAACTCGGACGAACTTTCGGTCCTACGTTCGGTTTTTGACCAGATGCAGCGGGAGATTGCAGGTCGCGTTAAACAACTCGAAGAAAACAGCGATCGTCTGGCGACCGTGCTGGGCAACATGGCGGAGGGGGTGATCGCTCTCGACGCGGATGAGAACATCACCCTCGCCAATGAAGCAAGTCGGCGGTTGCTTGATTTCGTGACGGGCGACGCTGTGGGGCGGCCCTTGGTTGAAGTAACTCGCATTCGCGCCGTGCATGACGCAGCGGCAGCGGCGATGCGTTCTGATCGAGTAGTCGAAGCCGAGATTGAAATTACCGGGCCTTCCCGCCGCGAAATATCGCTTCGCGCGAAGCGTTTCCCTGGCGCACCGAGCCCAGGCGTGGTGATCGTGCTTTATGACATTACTGAGCTTCGCCGCCTCGAAAATCTGAGGCGTGAGTTCGTCGCCAATGTTTCGCACGAGCTGAAGACGCCGCTCGCTTCGATCAAAGCTTATGCTGAAACTTTGCGCATGGGCGCTATCAACGATGCTCAGCACAACATGGGGTTTGTCGCGAGAATCGAAGAGCAGGCTGAGCGGCTCCATCAGCTGATTATCGATATGATCCATATTGCCCGAATGGAGGCGGGGAGCCAGGCATTTGAAATGGTGCAGGTCGACATGGCCGAGATCGTCGATATCTCGGCCGACTACTACCGCGACCTGGCGGCGAAGAAACAAATCAAGTTGCGCCTACAGCCGCCTGGCGAAAAAGTGATGGTGCGCGTCGACGAGGATGGCCTTCGAACGATGTTCGACAACTTGATTGATAACGCAATCAAATACACACCTGCCGGCGGCGAGATTTGGCTTCGCTGGCGGGCGACGTCGGGCGAAGTGGTTTTTGAGGTTGAGGATACCGGGATTGGGATTTCGCCCAGTGATCAAGTTCGGGTCTTCGAAAGGTTTTATCGGGTCGACAAAGCCCGCGCGAGGGAAGTGGGGGGAACGGGGCTTGGACTTTCGATCGTGAAGCACCTTGCCATCGCTTTTGGCGGACAGGTGGGACTCGACAGCCAAGCCGGCAAGGGAAGCCGTTTTTACGTGAGGTTTCCGCTGATTGAAACCGCTGGTTAAGCCGGATTCGTGGGCCAAAAGCCTCGTCGTAACCTGATCTTCAAGCAATCTTCATACTGGTGGCGTTAAATAACCCTCGCCGAGAGAGCATGGAGCAAACCGGGCCGGCGCGTTAAGGTGGTTTGGATCGGGCCTCCCTCCCCAACCCCCACTCCGACAAGCAATAGCGACCTGGATGACAAAACACCTACAAATAGACATGCAGCGCCTCCAGGATCAGGTGCTCGTTCAATGGCGACACGTTGAAGGAATGCTCAATAAGGCAGCCGAATCGCTTTCGACCCGCCGGGCGGACCTCGCTGCGGAGGTGATCCAAAGCGATAAGGAAGTCGACGCCCGAGAGGTATCCATCGAGGAGGAGTGCCTGAAAATGCTCGCCCTCCATCAACCGGTTGCCGTAGACCTGCGAAAGATTGCGACGGTTCTCAAGGTCAATAGCGACCTGGAGCGGATCGCCGATCTTGCCGTCAACCTGGCGGAGCGTGGTGTCCATTTGGCGCAAACAACTGCGTTGCCCTCCTCCGAAAAACTCGCTCGCATGATTTCCTTGGCGACGCAGATGACAAGCGGCGCGCTGGAAGCTTTCGCGCAGCTTGATCCCGTTGCGGCCAAACGCGTGATGGCGATCCAAGAACAAATTGAAGGCGAAGCCAATGACATGGTCCGCTGGATCGGCGAAGAGGTTCAGAAATCCCCCAACCTGATTCCCGCCGCACTACATTGTTTTTCCGCTTCGCGCCATGTCGAGCGGATCGGCAGTCACGCGGCCAACATCGCCGAAGACGTGATCTACCTCGTGGAAGGCGACATCGTTCGGCATCAACATTCAACCAGTAACACTGCCTCGAATTGAGATTGCAGGAATGGCTAAACCGAAAGTACTCCTCATTGAGGATGATCGTTCACTCACCGAAGTGCTGCGATACAACCTCGACCAGTCTGGCTACCAAGTCTTCGTCGCACACGATGGCCAAGATGGCATCGCTCAGGCGCAATCCAAACTGCCTGACATCATCCTTCTGGACTTGATGTTGCCGGTCATTGATGGCCTCGATGTTTGTCGTCGGCTGAAGAATGATCCGCTCACCAAAAACGCATTGATCGTGATGCTCACCGCTAAATCGGAAGAGCATGACGAAATCATCGGGCTCAAATTAGGCGCCGACGCTTATGTCACGAAGCCTTACAGCGTTAAAGTGCTTTTGGAACGCATCAATGCGCTTCGCCGATTGCAAACCAACGAAGGCGCTGAAGAAGATGATGTCTCGATTTGCCAAGGTATCTGCGTCGACCGCGTTCGCCATCGCGTTTTGGCAGAAGGTCTGCCAATTGAGCTGACGCGAAGCGAATTCAATCTACTCGACACGCTGATCCGCCAACCGGGCCGCGTTTTTCAGCGTTCGGAGTTGATTGATTCCGCGCTCGGTGAAGACACGATGGTGATGGAACGCACGATTGACGTTCATATTCGCGCGTTGCGAAGAAAAATGGACCGCTATGCTGATTTGATTGAGACGGTTCGTGGAGTTGGGTATCGCTTCCGCGATACCGCGCTGGCCACCGAAGAAGTGGTCTAATCGCCGGATTTCCAGGTTGGCGACCTGATTTGCCGCCAACCGAATCAACTGCTTGGTGCTTACGACTTTTCCGGCAAATGGCTCAAATTGAGCGTATCCGCTGGGACCATCTTGGAGTTCTTTTCATCCCAGCCCATGACCTTGCTGCTGCGCCATGATTCGTTGGCCATGTTCACGGCGACTACGCCCGCGAGGCCAAGGTCGACCGGGCAATTGAGTGGAACCTGCTTGCGAATGTGATCGTGCAAGTTCATGTGATGGAGCTTGTTGTCCTCTCCGCCCGTCTTTTTGTGGGTGCGAAGGACTTTGTCATCTTTGTCTCTTACTTCCCAGCCGGTGGGCGTGAAGTACATCGTCGCGCGGTAGCCGCGAATGAGGTGATCGATGCCAACGCGATTGCTCATCGTGCCTAGCACATAGACCGTCATGCCGCGCGGGTATTCGCAGATCATTTCAAAATTGTCGGGCAGGTTGCGCCCGTCGTTCCATTGCCAGATGCCGCCCATGCCGACGACGCGACGCGGGTAGAGCAAGTCACACGCTTTCATAATGCGGGTGATGCGGTGAATGAAAAGGTCCGTCGCGATGCCGCCTGAGTATTGCGAGTAATTGCGCCATTCAAAGTAATGGTGGGGGTTCCACTTTTCTTTCTGCGCGTGGCCGAGCCAAGCATTCCAATCGAGATCCTTTGGCTGGGGCGTGGCGTCGGTCACTTCGGGATCGCGCCAGGGGCCTTGCTTGTCGTAGCGGCGGACATATTCGATTTGTGCTTGCACGACTTGGCCGAGCACGCCTTCCTTGATCGCTTCGGCGGCGGTGCGATAGCTGTCATCCGACATCGCCTGCACGCCCACTTGGACCGCATGGCCATACTTTTTCTGCGCCGCGACGACGTCGAGGGCCTCGGGAATCGTATGCGTCATCGGCTTTTCGCAATAGACATGCTTGCCCGCCGCCAGAGCGTCGACCGTCATTTTCGAATGCCAATGTTCCGGCGTGGCGATCGTCACATAGTCGATATCTTTGATATCGAGCACGGCTTTGTAGTCTTGAAACGATTTCGGCGCGCCGATCTTTTCGGCGCCTTCTTGCGCCCGTTTCAGCCAGCAGTCGGCGACGGCGACTGCTTCCAAATTGCTCGTCTCTTTGATCGTCTTGAGCACATCGAGATGGCTATTGGCCATGCCGCCGGCGCCGATGAAACCCATGCGAATTCGATCATTCGCCCCGATAACGCGGGCATAACTTTTGGCGGTCATGGTCGAAGCGGCGGCAACGGTCGCGGCGGCGCCAAGAAAGGCGCGGCGGGAGGGGGCAGTCATAGCGACTCCAGGCAAGGTGGGAGGAAATAAGGCGGGTTTTCGATGAACGTAAGAGGATAACGTCCCGAATCGGACAACGCAAATCCGTACAGGCAAGGAACTTGCATCGCGCCCCTAATTTTGCGGCGTGGTTGCGGGTATGATGAGCATCTGGATACCTACTCGTTTTGCAAGGACCGCTCCGCATCATGATCTTCGGGATTTGAAATGATTACGCCCCAAACCGTTCGCGATTATCTCAGAGCCGAACCATTTCGTCCATTTCGTTTATCTGCAGCGAGCGGTCGAACTTTTGACGTGCGCCATCCAGAGATGATTAAGGTTTTGAAGAGCTCCGTTCTCGTGTTCAAGGTGAACACTGAAAGTGACTCCGAATTTCCCGACGAATACGATCATTTATCGCTGATGCTGACAGAGTCGATCTCCCCTATCGAAGCGCCAGTGCGTTAGCTGTTTGTTCAAGTTCTTAATATTGGTCAGTTGTTGGAATCAATAATGTCGCAAGGACTGCAAATCCTCGAATCCGAACCTGCCCCAGCGACCGCGATTTCTGATCGCCAGTCCAAGGGAACTTACGCCTTCGTGAGCCTCGGCTGCCCGAAAAATCTTGTTGATAGCGAGCGGATGCTCGGGCTTCTGCAGATTGATGGATACAAACTCGTTCGCGATCCGGTGGGCGCCGATTTTGTCATTGTGAATACCTGTGGGTTTATCGAGAGCGCCCGGGCGGAGTCTTATTCGTCGATCGACGAAATGCTCAAGCTGAAATCCGAAGGCAAAACGCGTGGCGTGATCGTTTCGGGTTGCCTTGCGGAGCGGCAGAAGGAATTGCTGCTTGAAGAACGGCCGGGGATTGATGCACTGGTCGGCGTGTTTGGGCGTGAAGAAGTTACCCGCGTTGCGGATCGTCTGATTGGTCACCTCGATGAACAGCGTTTGATTTTTCAGCCCGCGCCGATTCGGGCGTTGTCAGATGAGAATCGCCTCCGCATTACGCCGAGGCATTTTGCGTATCTTAAAATCTCCGAGGGCTGCGATCGGCTTTGCACGTTTTGCGCGATTCCAAAAATGCGTGGCAAGCATGCCACAAAGCCGATGGAAATTGTGCTTCGGGAAGCGAAGCAGCTTGCGGCGGATGGTGTGCGCGAGCTCAATATTGTCGCGCAAGATACGCCTTACTACGGCATTGATCTTTACGGCGAACCGCGGCTCGCGGAACTGCTCACCGAGCTGGTGAAGGTCGAAGGCATCGAGTGGATTCGGCTGCTCTATTTTTACCCGATGTACGTGAGCGACAAGCTGATCGCGACGATCGCGTCCGAGAAGAAAATTATCCCCTACATCGACATGCCGCTACAGCACATTAGCGACCCGATGCTTCGCCGGATGTCGCGCCGCGTTAGCAAGCCGGAAACAGTCGCGCTGCTCAAGAAGATGCGTGAGAACATTCCCAACCTTACCATGCGAACCACGTTCATCACGGGCTTCCCCGGCGAGACCGAAGAGGATGTGAGTGAGCTCGCGGCGTTCGTGAAGGAGCAGAAGTTTCAGCACGTGGGCGTGTTTCCTTATTCGCTGGAGCCCGATACCCCAGCCGCGAAACTTGAGGGGCACATCCCGGAAGAAATCAAAAACGCCCGTCGTGACCGCATTATGCAAGTGCAGCAGCACATCGCTTTCAAACAGGCGAGCAAGCGCGTCGGTCAAACGCTTGAGGTGATTATTGATCGCCCTGTGGAGGGTGAGGAAAACGTCTTCATCGGTCGCAC
>JBKJSI010000874.1:0-8661 GCA_046595915.1 Pirellulaceae bacterium | reverse complement strand
CACGAAATTCCGTTACGAATGGGACTCCACATATGTTGGCCTCTCCTTGGCCGCGATGGGATTGGCTTATGGGACAGTGCAGGGAGGGCTTACTCGCAAAATCGTTCCGCTGTTGGGCGAACGTAAGACAATTATTTTTGGGCAGATGATCCATGTCGTCGGGTTCTTGCTCTATGGATCTGCGCCTTGGGGCTGGTCGGTCTATCTTGTGATCTGTTTTGCTTCGTTGGGCGCGGTGGCTGGGCCGGCAATGCAGGGTTTGATCTCGAAGAATGTGAGTGCTAATGAACAAGGAACGGTGTTGGGGAGTATTGCGAGTCTCAATAGCTTGGCAGCCGTACTTGGGCCACTGATCGGGCTTCAAACGTTTGCTTTCTTTATCAACAAGGATCGTTTTTCGACGCCCATGCCCGGTATACCCTTTTACTTGGGAAGTTTTCTCTTGTGCGTGGCGCTGACGATCTCCATTATCGCAATGAAGCGCAATCAGCTGGTTGTGGATGGCGCTGCTCTCGATAAGTCAAAGCTTGCGCCTGAGCCGGTGTCGCATTAATGGCGAGACTGGCTGGCGCTACTCGGCTGAAGTAGCGTCTTTTCGGAATCGCGTTGCCATCGCTTCCCATCGATCAGCCAGTCCTTTTGCAATATCTGGTTTGGTTTTCGCTAAGTCCATTGTCTCACCACGGTCTGTCGACAAATCATAAAGTTCCCAGTCGCTTTTCTTACTGGCGACCAGTTTCCAAATGCCATCGCGAAGGGCTCGGTTTCCTTCGTGGAGCCACCAGATCGGTTCACGTTCGATCGCCTTCTCTGCGGCGAAGGTTGGTTTGAGGCTTTTCCCTGGGAAAGGTGGGGCATCGGCGACTTTAGGACGCTCGACTCCGATCAGGTCGAGAATCGTGGGGACGAGATCGATGGCGTGTCCCGGTTGACGGCGGAGTTCGCCCTTGGCAGAGATGCCTGCTGGCCAATGAACGATTAACGGAGTCGAGATGCCGCCTTCGTGGACCCACGTTTTGTGTCGACGGAATGGGGTATTGGCGGCGGTTGACCAGCCTGGGCCTAAGCAGAGGAATGTCTCGGCGGAGCCAAGTGGGGCGCACGTGTTGTGACCATCGCCGCGAACCATGATTTCAGCGCTGGCGCCATTGTCGGAGAGGAAAAAGATGACCGTGTTGTCGAGCATGCCAGTATCTTTCAACTGCTGAACGACGCGACCGATTTCGCGGTCCATGATTGAAATCATCGAGGCATGAATCGCCATTTTGGTTGCTTGGAATTCTTGCTGTGCCTCGGTGAGTTCCGGCCAAGGCAATGGGAGATTCACTTCTCCGGAGCCAAGTTTCTTCAGCGCATCGGGATTCGCGTAGGGCGGGCCGATGTTCCGTTCGAAGGATGGCGTGACGTGACTTGTGATGCCGAGTGCGTTCAGGGCTTTTGCCCGCTGGGCTCGAATGTTGTCCCAGCCGGTTCCGTAGCGCGCGAGGTTCTTTTCGATTTCTGATTGCGGCGCTTGTAATGGGAAATGGGGGGCGGTGAAGCAGAGGTATTGGAAAAAGGGCTTGCCTTGATGCTCTTTGGAATGATCTGCGAGGCAGCGAATCGCGTGGTCGGCAATCGCGGTGCTGGTGTAATAGCCCGCATCGTGTTTCACTGCGGGGAGTGGCTTATCATCTTCGAGGTGACGCTGAGGCGCGAAATTGCGGTCGTGGTCTTCCAAACTGTAGGAGCGCGAGAAACCGCCCGAGAGCCGCTCGCCGTCAATATGCCATTTGCCCGAATGGTAGGAGCGATATTCGGGCGGGAGCATTTGAGGCAACAGCTTCGCCCAACTTGGACGTTTGGCTTGCGCGCCACCGGGTAAATCGGGCAGGGCGTCGCGATGGACTTGTTGTGGATAGTAGCCCGTCATCAAGCTCGCGCGAGTCGGCCAGCATCGGCCCGTGTTGTAAAACTGAGTAAATCGCAGGCCGCCGGCAGCCAGTTTATCGAGATGGGGAGTATCGATCTCGCCGCCATAACATCCCGCATCGGAGAACCCCATGTCGTCGGCGACGATGAGTAGGATGTTGGGGCGCTCCGCAAAGGTGGATTGAGCGCTAACAAGTAAGAAACTGAGCAAGGCAATGCGAAGTATCATTTTGACTCGCCACAAGTGCGAAAAAGAGAGTAACTAAAGTCTGCGCTCTACTTCCCCTCGGCAACACGGCCGGGTTCGCGAAGGGCGTTCCCCTTGATCTTGGCAGCGGTATCTCCAAGCTCATGACGCTTCGCGTCGGCGAGCAATGTAAGCTTCGCAACGACTTCCGGATTCTCTGCGGCAACACTTTTCGTTTCACCGATATCCGCATCCAAATCGAAGAGCGAAAGTTCGATACGACGCTGTTCCGCCTTCCCGGGCGAGCCATCTTTTCCGGGCTCGATGATCGATTGATAGGAATGTGGGAAATGGAGTTTCCATTTGCCTTGGCGGATCGCTTGGAGTTCGCCGCCCCAATAGAAAAAGTAAGGCTGGTCGTTTGCCGTTTTCGAGTCGCCTGTCAGCAATTCGCTAACGTCATGCCCATCGATCGTTTGAGTTGGCAGCGGTGCGCTGGTCAGCTTGGATAAAGTCGGCAACAGATCAATGGTCATCAGCGGCTGATTGCTTTCGCTTCCTGCGGGAATGTGGCTTGGCCAACGTATGACGCACGGAACACGCACGCCGCCTTCAAAGGAGGTGCCTTTGCCTTGACGAAGTGGCCCCGCGCTTCCAGCATGATTTCCGTAGGAGAGCCAAGGGCCGTTATCTGAGGTAAAGATCACGAGTGTGTTTTCAGCCAAGGCGAGACGGTCTAGTGTTTTCAAAATCTTGCCGACGGAATCATCGACTTCGGCGATGACATCTGCGTAGGCGCCAAGGCCGGTGCGACCTTCGAAATCCGTCGAGGTGAATAGTGGCACATGTGGCATAGCGTGCGGCACGTAGAGAAAAAACGGCTTGTCCTTGCTTCGCTCAATGAAAGCAACAGCATGGTCGCCATACCATTTCGTGAGTTGGCGCTGGTCTGGATTGAGTTCGATCGTTTTCTCGTGCTCGATCAAGGGGAGCGGAGGGAACTTCGATGTGGGATGCTTCGGCCACATGTCATTCGAATAAGGCAAGCCAAAATAGTCGTCGAAGCCATGTCGCTCGGGTAGGAATTCGGGATGATGCCCCAAGTGCCATTTGCCATAGATCGCGGTGAAGTAGCCCTTTTCTTTGAGCATTTCTGCGATGGTGGTTTCGCTGGAGTTGATGCCGTGCGTCGCGTTTGGTCCGAGTGCGCCGAGAATTCCGAGGCGATTGGGATAACAGCCCGTTAAAAGTGCGGTGCGTGAAGCGGAGCAAACCGCTTGAGCGACATAAAAACTCGTGAACTTTCGGCCTTCCTTTGCGATGCGATCGATATGGGGCGTTGGAGTTTTTCCGCCGAAGCACGCGACGTCGGCGTAACCGAGATCGTCGGCATAGATGATAACGATATTGGGGGGCTTACTTGGCGACGGCTCAGTAGGGAAGGGCTCCAAAGAAATGGCAAACGAATTCATGGCCGCGAACACAAATACGAACAACACAGAAGTCCGCTTGATGTGTGATTTCATGGACTCACTCCTCGGGGCAACTCGAAGCCGACTGAGATCAGCGCAACAGTATCCCTTGTCACGAGTCGGCGTCATAGCGAACTTGCGCTAAAATCATGACTGCCCAGTAGTTTTTTCACTTGGCTCAATGTTGGCATCGAGGGCTGTGCGCCAACACCGCCCACCGCGATCGCCCCTGCTGCGCAAGCGAATTGTGTTGCGGCGACCAAGTCTTTTCCTCGCGACAACGCGACAGCAAGCGCAGCGGAAAATGCGTCTCCAGCGGCGGTGGTGTCGACGACTTTGACCGGTGCTGGTGCAATGTGCCAAGCGTTCCCATCGCGATCCAGAGCAAGAGCGCCGCGCTCACCTAGTTTAATCACCACCTGTTTGGCGCCGCGTTTCGCCAGGTCGATAGCAGCCTTCTTGGCTTGCTTTAGATCGCTCAATGGGACTCCAGTAAGTGATTCGGTTTCTGGTTCATTGGGCGAGAGTAGATCAACTTGCAAAATTGCCTCAGGAAATCCCGCTTCGGGCGCTGGGGCGGGATCGAGCAGAACCGGAACTCCGTTTTCATGTGCGATTTCAATCGCGCATCGCGTCGCGTCTAACGGGATCTCGAGTTGGAGCAGCAAGAATTGTGAGGCCTTGATACAGGGTCTCAGTTCATGCACCAGCGTGGGGCCGATCGTGTGATTGGCGCCTCCAACCACGTAGATGGCATTGCGTCCTACATCATCAACGGTGATCAGTGCGACGCCGCTTCCGCATTCGCTGGTGGTGGCAAGGTTAGCGACGTCGATCCCCTCGTGAAGGAGGCCCGCGCGGAGGGTAACGCCAAAGTCGTCATTTCCGATACGCCCGCAAAAAGTGGTCTTTGCGCCAAGTCGGGCGGCGGCGACCGCTTGATTGGCGCCTTTGCCGCCAGGTACCGCGTCCCACGAATGGCCCGAAAGTGTCTCGCCGGGTCGTGCGAATCGAGGGGTTCGCACGACGAGGTCCATGTTGATCGAGCCGATCACACAGATTTTGCTCGGGTTTCCAATCGCATCGGGCATTTTTCGCACACTACCTAAAGGCATTGATCGGGGGCTGGATGCTTCAGTTTGACTAAATGCTAGAAGCCGGGAATCAGAGCGTTGCGGTGTATTGTGCGCCTGCGACCATGCAGGAGATCGGGCGAACTTTTCACCGAACCGCGTCGATTTCAATCAGCGTACAATGAATGGCGCTTTGCATGGAGGCGACGGCGAATCCCGAAGGGGACGCCGCCGGCGAGGATTGTTAGCCCGCGCCACGCTTTTCACGGTTCAAACGTGAATGGCGGTTTTGCGATTTGGTCATTCCTCCATGCGAATCGATATGAACGGCATTTTCGCGGCTATTCCGCGCGCGGGCATTTGGCTGCGGCTTTTTCTGGTGCTCTGCACCCTATCGGCGGGACGTTGCGCCCATGCGGAGTTGGTGCGATTCACCGTCGCGACCCGGCAGCCCTTCGCCGGCGGCAAAGAGTTTGGCAATGCGGGCGACTATGAATATTGGACAGGTAAAGCGGAATTCGCCGTCGATCCCAAAGCTGAGGCTCAAAGCGAGATCGTCGACCTGGCTTTTGCAAACCCCGGTGAAAATGGTCGCGTCCACTTTTCTTGCGATGTAGCAATCCTCGCGCCGCGCGATCCGAGCAAAGGGAATGGGGTTTTGCTGCATGAAATTAACAACCGTGGCAGCAAGCTCGCGCTCTCCTTTTTTAATGACGCGGTCTCGAGCAATACACCACGCGACGCGGGCAATGGGTACTTGATGCGTGAAGGCTACACGCTGTTATGGTGTGGCTGGAACGCGGAATTGCAACCTGGATCAGGACGGCTCTTGCTTCAACCTCCCGCCAAGAGTGAGCGCGGTGCGCCGATTGTCGGGCTCGTTCGTTATGAATGGACGCCTGAGGCGGAGGGAAAGATCGTCGCGATCGCGGGATTGCACCATGGCGCCTATCCTCCAACCGACAAAGGTCTTCGCACTTCCGTACTCACTTGGAGGCTGCGCCCGCAAGATCCTCGAGTCGTGATTCCTCGTGAACAATACCGTTTGCGGGCGATGCCGATTCCCGATGGATCGGAGGGCGTTCTTCCAGCGGTTGAACTTGAATTGCCTTCGGGACTGCAAAAAGGGTATCTCTACGAACTGGTTTATGAGGCCACTGATCCGCTGGTTTCGGGCGTCGGATTCGCGGCGGTTCGGGATCTGACTTCGGCCCTGAAGCATGGCGAAGGCGAGGGGCTTCCGGCAACGCTTTCGAAGCAAAATTTCAAGTATGCCGTGGGATTTGGCGTCTCACAGAGTGGTCGGTTTTTGCGGGAATACCTCTACAGCGGCTTCAATCGCGATGAACATGATCGCATCGTCTTTGATGGGCTGATGCCACATGTGGCCGGCGCCGGGATGGGTTCATTCAATCAGCGATTTGCTCAGCCAACAGCCTTTGCGACGCCATTTCAGAAAGCGGATTGGCCGGTTGATCGTTTTCCCTTTGGCTATCACACCGAGCGAGATCCATTGACCGGTAAGGAAGATGGGCTGCTGCACCGTGTTAAGAAAGAGCATCAGCCGAAGGTGATGCATACGCAAAGTGCGACGGAATATTGGTCGCGCGGAGGGTCGCTCGTCCATACCGACGCCATGGGCACAAGTGACGCCACGATTCCTGAAAATGTGCGGATTTATGCATTCGGCGGCACGCAACATAGCCCAGCAACCTATCCACCCGGTTTGGCGGAAGGGCAAGCGATGGCGAATCCGGGTGACTACCGTCCCATGCTGCGCTCGCTGCTCCATGCCATGTCGGATTGGCTACGCGAAGATCAATCGCCGCCGCCTAGTTCTTATCCGCGACTTGATCAACATCACTTAGGGACGCTCGCTGAAACGGAAGCAATGTTCCCAGCCATTCCCGCGATGCGTTTTCCGCATAGCCTGGCGGTTCCGGCGCTATTCGATCAGGGGCCGCGTTGGGAGAAGCAGAAGATCGTCGATTTGGTTCCTCCGAAGGCGAAGCAAAGCTATGTCGCGATGACGCCAACAGTAGATAAAGATGGAAATGACGTGGGTTGCTTACCGCCACCTGAAGTCGCCGTTCCTTTGGCGACCCATACCGGCTGGAGTCTGCGAAGCCGAGAAGCTGGCGCTCAAAACCAAATCGTGGGACTGGTAGGTTCTTATGTCCTCTTCCCCGCCACGACGGCGGAGCGTGCTGAAAGCGGTGATCCGCGGCGAAGTATCCAAGAGCGTTATTCGAACCTGGAAGCCTATGCGGACAAACTCCGCCAGGAGTGCGAGCGAATGGCGAAGTCGGGCTACCTGCTTGCCGAGGAGATTCCCTCGATCGTCGAGAAACATCGACAGCGAGCGGAAGCCACTTTTGACCAAATCGGCCCAGCGCGATGAGACCCTATGGCTTCTTCACGGTCGCTGGTGTGCGTAATTTGAGATGCACCTTGGCGACATCGCCCATGTAGTGACCGTCGTTGTACTTTTCTGCGGCTAGGCGGATATGCTCCAGCGATTTCTGGTCGTCGCCGTGGGCTTCGTGATAAATGCCAAGGTAAAGATGGGCGTAAAATTGGGCCATCTTCTTTTCGGCTTCGTCGCCTTTTACTTTTTCGGCGACAGCAAGCACTTCGGCTGGTGTTTTTTCGCCTTTGAACATGGCGTAGATATCCATTAGCACGGGTCGTCGGTCGCCCTTGATTGGCAAGATATCGTTGCGAGCCGTCTTCAGGTCGCTTGCTTTCGCTTGGCAAAGATATCGCCAAGCGGCGTTTTCAACGTCGGCGTTGTGGTAGGTCTGATAAAGCTCAAACTGCTTGGCGCCGCGTTCGAATTCGCCCGCGTAATATTGGGAAATGCCGCGCTCCCAAAGCTGGTTCTCTCGCTCTGGAGCGAGCTTCACGAATTGATCGAAATCGGCGACGGAACCTTTGATATTGGCCAGTCGGAATCGCTCTCGTCCTCGCAGGTAGTATCCCGTCGGGTCTTCGGGAGACTTCGTAATATGCGCGGAGTAAAGCTTCTCGGCCTCGACCAAATCTCCCTTCTCGCTGGCGGCTTGGGCCTTTCGCAGTTCGTCATTGCCCAAAGCGGCGACCGCCCAAATGACGAGTGGCACAGCTAGGACGAAAAGCGGCAAAGGTCGAACGAGTCGATAACTGGTCATTGGGTGTCCTAAAGGCAGCTTGCTAGCGGCGGTGGATAGCAGTCACTTTGCCCGATTGGACCGGCTATTTGTCCGCTCGACTAGTTGCGGTTGTCTTGATCTGAAACTTGAGTCCCAAAATGAGATTCAAGTTTTGGG
This sequence comes from Pirellulaceae bacterium, assembly GCA_046595915.1. Lineage (GTDB taxonomy): Bacteria > Planctomycetota > Planctomycetia > Pirellulales > Pirellulaceae > JBKJSI01. The sequence continues at coordinate 710 of JBKJSI010000874.1, read as the reverse complement.
GGAATGGGTAATCTATTCTGCAAACCCCATTTTGACGATATTTCCTAAGCGGTTACCTGGAAACGAGTTAGGTTGAGTGCATGCCACCACTGCTTCGCTATGGCTCGAGAGTTGCACCTTAAGGCAACGATATCGGATTGCATTCCGATCTTCAGGGAGCCCCAACAGGCAGGGATGAGGTGACGCATGTTAGTTTTGAGTCGCAAAGCGGGTGAACGGATTATGGTTGGCGAGAATATCGCCGTCGTGATCAGCCGGATTTCCGGCAATCGGGTAACGATCGGGATCGAAGCGCCATCGGGCGTTAAGATCGTTCGAGGAGAGCTTGGCCCTCTTGAGGAGGTCGCAGTTGCGGCGATTCAAGAGAATGGTAAGCCACAAGCTGCTGGATTACGGAACTGGCGAAGCAGCCATGTTCCAGCGACCGCGAAGTAAGTAATCGTTGAGAACTAGTGAAATGCGGGCACGGCGGAAAGCGTGATCGCGCCGCCGAAACAGAGAGCTACATCTCTATCAGGTGTTCTCAAGCGCGATTGATATTGCGATGAATAACGCCAAATCCCTTCGGCATACTCAAATCCCACTGGTAATGGCTCGAAGTCATGTTGGCATTCGACGAGTTCCGGTTGGCTGTGTTCGCCCTGTGGGTCAGGCAAGTTCAGATTCCAGAAAGCGCCCTTGGGCGGCGCTCGCTTGATGACTTCGTTTAG
>JBKJSI010000808.1:0-4179 GCA_046595915.1 Pirellulaceae bacterium | reverse complement strand
TTGAGCGGCGACTTGCACCTCAGAGTCCGGTGTCGATGGCCGGCTTCTCGAGGGTGTTTTCGCAAGGTCCTTTCGCGGGGAAGCGGAACTGCGTTTTTTCGTGCGCCGCGCTTTCGTATCCGGTTGGGCGGCGCGTATTTTCGCGAGTTCCAGGCGGTGCATCGCAGCCACGCAGCGTGCTTCGAGCTGTCGTTTGGCGACGGCGAGTTTCCCCTCTTCCAATCGAAGTTTGACCGCGAGCTGACAGTACTTCAAGTTTTGCTCGGCCGTCGCTAGCGGCATGTGAACTGCTTGACTGAGCTTCAGGTCGAGTTTCAAACTTCGTTCAAAAATCCGGTCTGCCGCGTCGAGCGGCGAACCTTCATCGAGCGCCAGAATCGCATCCACGCCGATCGGTCCCGCAGACAGGGCGAGTTTCATTTTGGCGGCCAGCGCCGGGTCTCCGAACTCTCGCTCCTCGTCGATTAAACGCCGCCCGATCCAATCGATGGCGGGAAGCATGGGGCGCAAATCAAAATAGAGCTGTTCCCAGGTCGACACCAGCCGTTGGTCCAGGCCAAGACGATTTGCAATGTCTTCAACCGGCGTATCGACCAGAATCAAGAGCTTGATGGGATCGGTCTGCGCTCGGTTGCTGTTAAGCTGCAAGGCGGCCGCGATGTGCGAAGCTGGAGTGTTCACTTGCTCAGCGTTCACTTGCTCAGCGTTTACTTGCTCAGCGTTTACTTGCTCGGCGTATACGCGCTCGGCGCTAGGACCTCCCATGGCTGGGGCGATCAAGTAGTTCGCCGTTGCGACCGTGAGCGCGTCGAGATCTTGCGAGCGGTAGGCTTTTTTTGAGTAGGCGATATCTTCGGCGACTTTGATTCGCCACGCGTGACCCTGTTCAGCCCGAAGGCGATGTTGTGGAGCTTGCATCCATGCGGGAACCATTGGTTATTCCTGGTTTGGCTTAAGAAGTGATAACGGATTGGGCGCTAGATTGGGCGAGCGGATTGGGCGAGTCGGCCGCCGCGGTAGACGGTGATTCCGGCGACGCTGCCGAACACTGCTCGGCAAGCTCGTTCCTACCCACGTCCGGCCCGCTCTGGCTAGCCTGCAGGCGCCAACCGCGGATCTCGTGGCCCTTGAGAAGCAGGCCTTTTTTTGAGAGCTCGCTGCGGAGCTGTTCGCGTGTCGCCCGCGCCGCACGGCGCACTGAGCGCCGTAGGTCAGTCCATTGGCGATGCTCGCGGATGGAGTTTTGGAGGCCATGGAGACGTCCGCGGACCTCGGCGATGAGTTGTTCATCATTGCCGATGTAAATCGAAATCTGCCGCTGATTCGAGTCGCGAAAAGTCAAACGATAGTATGGACCGAGGCGCTGGTCGCCTCGAGTTCGGTACGACGCGACAAGCGAGCCTTGCCGCGCAAGGTCTTTCGAGTGAAGTTCGAAAAACTCGCTAACGCGGAGGCGGCGTTGGTCAACAGTTTTGCGATTTTCCATTTTTTTGGCGGCCGCGCTACGATGCGGGCTCCATGCTGGGGATCTGCTCCGCTACGGCAGCGTGCTCAGCGGCGAGCCGCCGAATCTTCAGCAGCCCCTGCGTGGCGGACTGTTTTGCGTTGACGAGTTTCAGGTGACTACGGAGCAACTTTTCACGTTCGGCGCCATCCAATTTCGGCGAAGTCCCATCGTTGATCAGGATTCTTCTCAACTCAAATTGATCGAAGAGTTCCTCAGTAAGCAAGAAAACAATCGTGGCGCCCGCTGATCGTTCTAAGGCGCCAACCGCCGCGAGCACGAGTTCTTCGTAGGCCGGTTGAATGATCGTATCGATCGCCGTCTTTACAGCGTCGGGCAATGCTTCGAAGTCGATAGTCTCCGGCAAAAAATAGGGGCGCGGTCGCGCACTAGCGGTCATTCTGCATCCTCCTTGCTGCGTATCCGATTGGGCGTTCCGACCCTCGCGATCGGATTAAGAGACAGCATATCTTAGATTTTCGCGGCGTCAAGCACTTTCGCGTTTTGGAGATTTAAATCCGCTGCGGGGCGCATGACGCGGTAGGGGAACGAGCAATTTACTCGCTCTTTTTCATGCCCATGAGAAGCTGCGCGATCCTGCTGACATCCACCCGGAGAATGATCGCTGGGTGTGCGTCTTGGACTTCTTTTCGCTTCCGCATGTCGGTCCAAGCGGGAAAGTCGAGGCCCGCTTTACTGGGGTTGGCGCTGGTTACCACCCTGATGAAACGGGCATCGCCGACTTCCAGGTACCACGCTTCGTTCGTTTGGAGTTTCCCCGCGAATGGGGCAAAAGTCCATTCCCACGATTCATTTACCGACTTGCCCTGAACGAATTTTACCCATTGCGCGACTTCCTTGGCGAACTCAACGGTAACCCCCGCCGCGCGAAGTTTCAGAATGATCGCCAATTGGAAAGACTGCGAAGAATCGAAAACTCGATGATTCCCCTTTCCCGGCTGTGCTTCCACCCCTTTTGGAAGTAGGCCCTTGGCCAACAAGTACCGCGCATTATCGTAGTCAGCCCCGATGCACCGACAGATTTCTTGGAGCTTGGAGCCGTCTGGAGGCGAATGATTGGCGGAGGTCATGGAGTGCTTCGAGACGAATTGGGTTTCTTCAGTCGGTAAGAAACGTATTGACTAGCTTGAGTCCTTGAATTGTACAAGATCGCATGGGGCTGAAAGGTGGCGTTACTCTGCCAACGACAATGGGCGCCGGGAATGTATAGCGGCGCCTTGTTTTCTGGCGCCAAGCACTCCAATTCACTTCTACTGCGATACTTCCCATAAGTATGCCTGGGAAGGAGTCGATTCATGTTGTTTGCGAGCCTTGCTTTAGTGACGTGATTCGACGAAGACGGCAGTGATTGCGGCGTGCTGGCAGCGCAATGGAAAATTGCGTTTGGTGAATCAATTTTTGGCGGACTCTTGCTAAAATCAAACCCTTTCTGAGTCACAACACCACCTCGTCAACCGGCCCAATGCTCGGAAGGTCTAGCCTTGCGGCAGCTCGAGCTTCGGCCTGAAATCGGCGCACTTCGTCGCCCAAAGTCAAAGGGCCCAGCTTGATCATTTTGAGCGCCACAATCCTCTTCAAGTTCGCGAGGCGGGCCCGATACACGACTCCCATGCCGCCGGCGCCTAACTGCTCCAGGATTTCGTAGTCGCCGAACATAGTGGTTAAGCTCGGGTAGTCTTGCGGCGACACCTGTGCGAGCAATCGCGGAGCGGCCGTGCCGTCGTCCACGTTCGCGGCGGTGACGATCACGGCGATTAGCAAACCGAGCGTATCGACCAGTAAATGCCGCTTTCTCCCGCTGGTTTTCTTTTCCGCGTCATAACCCGATCATCGCCGCCGACCTCCGTGTTCTTGACTGACTAGCTATCGATGCAGACCGCGCTGGGAGTCGGCTCGCGCCCCGCTTCCACTCGCAAGTCGGTGCGCAGCGCATCGACCAACGTCGGCAATGTTCCCTTGTCACGCCAGAGAACGAAGTATTTGTATCTTCTAGAAAACCATACTTCCAAGCAATGCCCATATCGAGATAGCGACTTATTGAGTCCTGCTAAATTTTGGGCGTTAATGCGTCATTATGAAGTGTGACTGCGTGCTAGCTATGGCCAGGATTTCTGTTCCATGCCGGTCCCCAGTTTTTCACGTTCGCTCAGCTTCTATTGAAGGAGGTTTCGCGTGTCTCACATCGTCCAAATTCATTGTCAGGTTCGCGACCCGGTCGCGATTCGCGCGGCCTGTCGAAGGCTCCAAATCGTCGAGCCAACCTATGGCGCCGCACGGTTGTTCAGCGCCGAAGCGGTGGGCTGGTGCGTGCAGTTGCCCGGGTGGCGTTATCCGGCGGTATGCAACACCTGCCTCGGCACGATCCACTACGACAACTTCAACGGCGGCTGGGGCGACCCCAAGCATCTCGATCGCTTCCTGCAAGCCTACGCCATCGAAAAAGCCCGCCTCGAAGCGCGCAAGTCAGGCCACACCGTGATCGAGCAATCGCTGCCCGATGGCTTTGTGAAACTCACGATCCAAGTAGGAGCTGCCGCTTGAAAACGATCACGATCATCATTTCGCCCCAGGGAGACGCGAAGATCGAAGCGTGCGGCTTTTCGGGAGGCGAATGCCGCCTGGCAACGTTTAAGCTTCGTGCCGCTCTCGGCCAG
>JBKJSI010000735.1:0-5317 GCA_046595915.1 Pirellulaceae bacterium | reverse complement strand
CGCTTGGTCGATTCGATCGCGCCTGGGGACCGGAGCGGCCGGTCTATGGAACGATTCGGTATATGAGCAGCGACAACACCGCGAAGAAGCTGAATGTGAAAGAGTACCTGCGGACTTATGGCGACGCTTTGCCACTCTTCTCCCGCCGCGAGACTCACGGCGAGAGTAGATGATCGATCCTCGCTACGCCACCGGGAAGCTCGAGGTGATCGCCTTCGCGATCTCCATGTAGACCGGAATGCCGATCGTCACGTTATAAGTAAACGTGACTCCCAGCGACGCCGCGAGCGGCAACGTGGGGCTCGCTTCCGTGATGGCAATTCGCTGCACGGCCGGCATCGCGATGTAAGACGCGGCGCTGCAGAGGACGGCGAAGAGCACATAGGTTCCGACGTCAAAATGCTGACCGAGCACAAAGCTATAGCAATGCGCGACGCACATTCCAAAGCATGCGAAAACATTCGGCGCGATCAGCGCGAACGCCACAAATCGCCATCCGCCGAGCTTCAGATCTTTGAGCCGCTTCGAAGCGGTCATCCCCATTTCCAAGAGGAATAGGCAGAGCAGGCCGGGAAACATCGTGTGAAAGAGGGCGTCGGCGTCCTTCACGACCTTCTCGCCCTGAAGACGAGCCAGGAAGCCGATGGTGATGCCCGCGAAGAGCAAGAAGATGCCTGGATTCAAGAACACTTCATGCATCAGCCCGGTGTTGATCGTTAACTTCCTCTTGAAGATCGTCAGCGAAACCGTGTGGACCGTGTTCTCCTTTTTCAGCTCCGCCTTTAGTTCTTCTTCGATCTCGCGCTCAAGCTGCTCTGCACGTGCGAGGCGCTCATTCACACCTTCGTCGCCGGCGGGATCATGGCTTTCGCCAAATCGCTCTCGGTTCCGGCGCGGAGGCAAGGAGTCATTTCGTGAGTAACCACCGCCGCCACTACCTCCATGCGAGGCGCCGACTAGTTCCTCTTCCGGTTCGAATTCATAATCCGCATCGGCGATTTCCTCGTCGTCGAGCGATTCAACCTTTTTCAGGGACTTGGCGAGTTTGGTTTGGGCTTTCACATAGCCCGGCTCGCCTGGCATGTTGCCGCGAACATCGAGTCCATTTTCCCGGAACTTATTCACCAAAAAGAGGGCCACAAGGCAGCCGGGAATTTCCATGATGGCGAGCAGGACAGGCATATACGGCGCGAAAGCCACATGCGCCGCCGTCAGCACGCCGAGCGCAGTCACAAAGGTGCCCGCCGAATCGCTGCCGTAGTAACCGGCAACCGTCGCCGAGTCAATCTTTCGCAGCCGAGTGCCGCGGCTCAAGATGAAATAAGTCGCAAAGCCGATGGTGAGATTAGTGAAGAAGCCGAGCAGCATGAAGCCCGCGGCCTGGGTGATTTCATTCGAGTGCAGATGAGCCAGTTCATTGCCGCCATGCCAGCCGATCGAAAGCAAGAGAAAGATGGTGAGCGCTTGATAAACCGGCTTGGGAAACTCAAACTTCACGCGCAAAATCGGAATCAAAAATCCCGCGTAGAAGAAGAGCAATAAGGGCTTAAACAAGTTTCCCGCGATGTTTTGCAATAGTTGCTGAATCATGGCGTCGGCAGCCCCTCCCCAGAGGCATTTCGGAGCGATCAATGCGATCGTTGGTCATGTGCGTGCTGCGACCGGGATAACGGCCTTTCGGAGCACAAGGGAAACCTAGTTCGCTTGGGGGAGCCTGCGACCTTGTGTTAAGCCACAGAGCGTGCCCGAAACTTCGGTTCATAAGTCCATAAGGAGAAGGACTTTGCGGCGATTCTCCAGTAGCGCGCAGGCGCGCTCCTTGCGGAGAATTCACCTTGGCTGCGATGGCCGCTAAACGCCGACGACTTGTTGAATCGCTAAGACCAGATTAATCGGCAATGGCAGCGAGTGCTTTCATCTCTTCAATCCCACCCACCATCAGCGGCGTCCGCTGATGCACGCTCGTTGGAATGATATCGAGGATGCGTTTCGAACCATCGGTAGCAACGCCGCCAGCTTGTTCTGCGATGAAGGCAATTGGGTTGGCTTCATAGAGCAATCGCAGTTTGCCGGTTGCGTGCGATTTGGTGGGCGGGTAGAGAAACACGCCCCCTTTGAGAAGCGTGCGATGAAAATCGGCGACGAGCGATCCGATGTAGCGCGACGAATAAGGCTTTCCCGATCCGCCGGAACTCAGTCCTCCTGAACGCAGCTGCGCCAAGTACTTTTGATAGCGAGGTGGAAAGCCATCCAGATTCGCTTCGTTCACGGAGTAGTAGGAACCTTTAGCCGGCATGCGAATATTCTCATGGCTGAGAATGTACGCGCCCACGGCCGGATCGAGCGTGAATCCAAAGACTCCATGACCCGTGGTGTAAACCAAAATCGTCGAAGATCCATAAACGACATAGCCAGCGGCAATCTGTCGATAACCGGGCTGCAACACCAGGTCGAGCGAATTGTGCGTCTGGTTCGATTCGTCGCGCTGCAGAATAGAAAAGATCGTACCGACGCTGACATTCACATCGATATTCGACGAGCCATCGAGCGGGTCAAAGACAACGATGTATTTTCCGTCACCGGCTTTTCGATCGAGCGAAACAGGCTCGTCATTTTCTTCAGACGCCAAAACAGCGACGCTGTCACGAACGCCCAAGCAGTGAATCAGCGCTTGATTGGCATAGACATCGAGCTTTTGCTGCGTTTCGCCTTGCACATTGATTGCTTCGGCGGAACCCAAAATGTCAAGCAGCCCCGCCCTGCGCACTTTGGCGGCGATCATTTTGGTCGCCAGCGTGATGCCGGAAAGGAGCCAGGAAAAAGAACCCGATGCGCCGGGATGGTGAAGCTTCTGCTGATGCAGGATGTGCTGCTGAACAGTAACGATCATGGAAGGGAATGGGGCCGCAGTAGGGGTAGGGCGTGGGAAGTACGGTTGAGAGACGCCCATTATGCCATGCGCACGCAGTTTTGGGGTTCGTCCTGGCTAGAATCTCAAAAGATGCTTGTTTCGCCGCGCCAATCGCATTTTACACCCAATTCTGAGTGCGCACCTACGCACAGACAAGGAGTCGTAATTGTTGGACTCGCTAAGGTTTGCGGCGTAGGAACTGTGCACATCTTGAGCATGGTGAGCATAAACCGAATGACCGCTTGGAGCAGGGGAACGTTGGGAAAACAAAATTTTGACTGCAAGGGAATGATCCGATGAGAACCTGGGGAGGATTTCTGAAGGTAATCTGCGCCATCGCCGTTTCATGCGGCGCTGTGGTTGCAGTCGCTCAACAGCCAATATCGAGTTCTTCAGTTGGGATTTTTGAGCAACCGGCCTCAACTACCGGTCTAACTTCGGGACAACCAACCACCAGCACGGAAACCTATGTTGCCCCCCCTGAGTCCCTCGCTTTCGGCTCCTCATGCAGCTGCGGAAACGCTGACGCTGGCTCTTGCGACGTTGGTGAAGATTGCGACCCATGCCGATGCGCACTTTTAGGCGTCATCGAACCCACGAGCACCGATTTCTGCAATTTCATCAGCCCGATGACCAATCCGGTTTACTTCGAAGATCCTCGCAATGTCAGTGAGTTGCGGTTCATCTTCCTCAATCACATCACGCCTCCGGCCCTCGGCGCCGATAGCGTCCGGCTGCTTGCCATGCAGTTTCGCATCAAGCTAACCGAGCGCCTGTCCGTGATTGCCACCAAAGACGGCTTCATCATGTCAGACAGCCCACTGTTGAATGATGGCTGGGCCGATGTGAACGCGGGCCTCAAGTACTTGCTCTATTCCGATGTTGAATCGCAAACCCTGCTGAGTGCAGGTTTGACCTATACCTTGCCGACCGGAAGCCCCCGAGCCCTGCAGGCGCGTGGCAATGGCGAGTTCCATGCATTCCTCACCGGAGGAACGCAGCTCGTGGATAACTACCACCTCATCAGTGGTTCGGGCTTCATCCTGCCTTCGAATGCCGCGATTCAGAATAAAATGTTCTACTGGTCCAATCACGTCGATCGCATGTTCTTGTTTGATGGCCTTTATGCCTTCGGCGAGTGCAACTATTACAACTACCTCAGTTCGGCCCGGGGCTTCAACGCTCCTGTCGAAGGCGGCGATCTCTTCAACCTCGGCTCTACCGGCGTTGCAGGCCATGATCTCGTGACAGGCGCATTCGGCTTTAAGTACAAGTGGAACTGCTGGAACGAGTTGGGCCTCGCTTGGGAAGTGCCGCTCACCGCCCGCCGGGGCCTGCTCGACAACCGATTGACCGCGGATTACATCATCCGCTGGTAGTAAACTCGCCCAACGGTAGCCCAGCCCGGCAACGAACTTTCGTTTCGCCGGGCTGTTCGTTTCTTGGCAGCAACTCGACAGATTTTCGAATAATCAGGGGCGGAGGTCTCTTCTCAGCTACATCCTGCAATCATAATGCGTAGCCGCCGGGTGCGCGAAAACAAGCACGCAGAGGTCGCCCTGACCAGCCTTCGAGGATCGAAAGGTCGTGATGTCGTCGCCCACGGATTGAAAGGACCCAAACATGGCAACTGCTCGACGTATTTTCTTGGCAAAGTCCACAGCGGTCGCGGCCGCGCCACTTCTGGCGGCGTTCTCCAACTTCAGTTCGCCGGCATCGGCGCAAGAAAATGCGCAGTTGCGCGAGCAAGACAAACAATCACCAATCCTGCCCGCCGAACTGCTGATGCGCGAGCATGGGGTTGCAAGCCGTATTTTGATTGTTTACGAGGAAGCGGTCCGCAGGCTGCGTGCGAAGGAAGAGCTACCGCCGGGCGCAGTACAGAGCGCCGCCCAGCTCACACGGACATTCTTCGAAGACCACCATCAAAAGATTGAAGAGGACTTGCTCTTTCATCAACTGATCCGCCGCAAGCTGCTCAATGACACGATTACGATTCTCAAAAAGCAACATGAAGCCGGCCGAAAACTCACCGACGAGATTCTGAAACTCTCGACGCCCGATCAAATCGCCAAAAGCGGCGCCTCGGAAAAGCTGATTGGCGCCGCCGAGGCTTATGCTCGCATGTACCGTGCTCATATCGCGCGCGAAGACACGATCTTCTATCCGATGCTAGCCAGGGTCTACACAACGACTGAACTGAAGGGCTTCGCTGAACAGATCACCGAGAAGGAAAATAAGCTCTTCGGCGAAAAGGGGTTTGAGAAGCTGGTAGAAGACGTGGATGCAATCGAGAAATTACTCAAGATCAATGATCTAGATTCGTTTACGCCAAGAACAACCGCAGGCTGAGCGTTATCACTTTCAATCTTGTGCGGCACTACCCCAACTTCTCCCAACCGACCT
>JBKJSI010000739.1:0-4629 GCA_046595915.1 Pirellulaceae bacterium | reverse complement strand
ACATGATCCAAATGATCAAGATGATCACTATCTAGGCACAGGCGTTCAACAGATGATCAAGATGTTCAGGTTCGATTGCTAGGACGAGCTAAGGGTTGATAAAACTAGGCTTGGAATCTGGGCGAGTATTCGCCCCACATTTTACTTTCGAGTAAAGCCAGATAGTCACTCGCCATGCGTTTGACTAGCTCCATTACCCGCTCCACGCCGAGTACGAGGAATTCTTCGAGTAGTTCTCGATTGCGAAGCGTCTCGGTTGATGGGTTCGCGATTTGTTTGCTGCGATCCAGTTCGCGGCTGGCTAGGTGGATGAGCTTTCGTTCGACCGCGATGTCGGCGAGTAGCGCGAGTCGCGCTTGGACGGGGTTGGCGGCGAGTAGGTTCTGCTGGCGTTCGAGGCTTCCTTCGTCCCAGCCCTCAAACTCTTTGGGTGCGCCGTCGCGTTTCCACGATTCTTTGACTGCTTGCAGCGAATCTTTGTATTTGCCCATCACCTCGACGACCGCGTATTTGAAGGCGGCATTCATCCGCTCAACCGGCGTGCGGGAAGTGCTCATTAGCATGTTGTAGTGAGTTTGTTTCGTGAGTTGGTTGTTGAGCAGGACGAAGTTCAGTTTTTGCCAAATCGCGCCTGGGGCGAGGAGCGGCAATTGGACTTTCTTGATTTGGTGCATCAAGATGCCCTGGGCGATGATGCTGCGCTGGACGTTTGACTGGCCTTCGTAGACGGTTAGCACCTCGGCGTCGCGCGAGCGTTTGCCGAGGCCGAGGCCCTCGTCGGGGCTTTCCAAGTAGCCGTTACCGCCCAGAGTCTGCCTGGCGCGGTAGATCGACTGTTGCGAGAGTTCGCTGCCGTAGAGCTTGGCCATGGCCGTTTCTGTGCCGAAGCGGGTTGGCTCCTTGGCCTCTTTCAAAAGTTCCGATAGCAGCAAGCTCTTTTTGTAGATCGCCTTCGCGGGCTCAACCGCTGCGGGAGGCGCGCCGTCTCGGAGTAGTCGCGTCTGATTTTGTAGTGAACTGATAGCCTCACGAAGCTGGGATTTTCGTTCGCTCAGCTTCAAACGCTGCGTGCCTTCGGTGAGCGCCGCTTCACATGCGGCGAGAGCTGACGTGCAGTCGTACTTCAGTTTGTCCGCAGAGTGGTTCGCGAAGACCTGCGAAGCGAGAGATCTCATCTCGGTAACCATCGTGAGGCCGAGCGAAAGCTTCGCAGAAAGTTCTTGTTGTTCGCGATCAGCTTGGTCGACGAGCGTGGCCGCTTCCTGAACGAGTAGTTTGCCAACCAATATCCGAGATTCAAGCTCTCGCAACGGGAAAGAGATCATCGGGTACCGCGAAATCGGAACACCATTTTGGCTGCGCTTCGCCGCATATTGCGTGGCGATGTCGAATGCTGCTTCGGCGGTTCCTACGCCCATGGCGCCGACCAGGAATCGAGTGACATCGAGGGTGCCGAGCAACTTGGGATACATGTTTTCGCTGGGCGCACCTAATAGGCAACACTCAGGAACGATGACATCCATTAGATCAAAGTTGCCGTTGTTGACTTCGCGTAGGCCTGTTTTGTTCCATTCGCCGCCGGTGTGGCGAATGTTCTCTTCGCCAATACGGGAGCGGGGAACCAGGAAGCAATGAAAAACGCGGTCCTTGGGAGATTTTTTCGGATCGTCGACGGCGAAGACGAGTAAGAAATCGGCGCCACGATGAACGACGTTGCCTTTGGCATCGACGACGCGAGCGGCGTTGCCAATGAATTTTTTATCGCCGTTGAGGCGATAGACCGTTTCGCCGTTGGGGGTCGACTCTTTCACGAAGCTGGTTGTCATGCTGCGTGGGTCGGAGCCGGCGTCTTTTTCCGTTAGCGCGAAGCCATAAGTGAAGATGCCGAGATTGAGAGCATTCAGCCAAAAAGATTGTTGAGCGAGCGTGCCGACGCGAAAGATTGTTTGCGCCGAAAGGCCCGTGCTGACGCCCATGAAGGTGCCGACGCCGACGCCGCCTAGCCGGGCGGTCGACTGTGCGGCAATTCCCATGGCTCGGGCGTGGCCATCTTGTCCGATTTGTTTTAGGAAGGCTTGTTGCTTTGCTCTTTTATCAGTCAGTGGGGCATTCAGTTGGTTCTTGATTTCGGTTGTGATCAAGCCGGCGCGAACTAATTCTTCGACCAGTGGCGCCGCGAGGCTACCATCAGGAATTGGAACGCCGCTGACAAAAATCCCTTCTTGCACCATCGCCTTTAAGACCGGGAGCGGAGGCATTTTGGTGCGATCCCACTCCAGCACTTGTGCGAGTGGCGCTTCGCGTTTGACGATCGCCTCCAGTTGCTGGGCGTATTGGGCATGCGAGGGTGTTAGATCGAGAAGTGAGCCGCCTCCTGTGGGTTTCGCCCTGGCGTCTAGATCTCGATAATCGAGTTCCACAACGCTTTCGGAGTCTTTCTGGGCTTCGCTTGGAAGTGTCGTTGGCGAATTCATGGAAGTTTCTCGGTGATCGATGTGGGAGGTGAATTATGGGTTGGTGGAGCGTAAGGTGACCAACTTTGGCCCTTGTTCATTGTCCAGAGAATTTTGGCCGCAATTCGGGGGCTTCCGCTGCGCGGTGCGCCCCCGCCACCCGGCGGCAACAATTGTCGCCTTCCGCTCTACGCAAGAGCGCCCTTTCGCGGAGCGAAAGGCGACAATCTTCGACCCTAGTTTCACGTGGGAACTACCGCAAAGGGATTGGGGCGCGCGAACTGATCGGTGATCGATTTGCTCTGCGCGATTAGCTCGTCGAGCTTGGCTTGCATTCGCTTGCGGAATTCGATGACTAGTTCGTCAACTAGTTCTTTTGGTTCACCGCGATGGCGCTCCACTTGCTCGCGAACGTTGATTGGATCGCCACATCGGAGGATCACCTTTCGCCAACCGGCGGCTACCGGCAGCATGTTGCGGATGCCATCCATCGTCGTCAAGTTGACGAGATCGCGCTTGATGCGTTTGAGTGTCTCGGCGATTTGTTCTTGGGTGAGCGTGGGTGTTCCATAGACCTCGGCTTGAAACGTTTCGAGGCGGCGGATTTCGGCGACTAGCTTCGTTTCCTCCTTGTAGCGGCGCTTCGATGCCTCGTCCTGGGCGGAGCGATCTGCTGGCCTTAGTAACTTGATTTCTTTTTCGTAGGCGCGGAGTTTCGTCGAGAGATCTCCGTCGCGCTCTCCGTAAATGCCGCGCAGCCGCGATAGTAGTTCTTCTTGGAAGGTTTTTTGCGCCGCGAAGAAATTTTGTGGGGTGATTTCGGCGGGCGCTGATTGAATTTCGAAGGAAGTCAGCCGATCGGTGAGGATTCGCTTTTGTAGGGCGAAAAAGCGATCTTCCAATTTCGCCCGATTATCGGAGCCGAAGCCGAGTTTCTTTTCGATGCGGCTGATCTCGGCAGCAAGAGCCGAGCTGACGTCTTCGACGAAAAAGTACTTACTCAGCATCGGAATTGCGTAGACGGGCCGGGGGTCGCCTGCTTCGATGAATTCTTGACTGGTGCGAAGGCTCAGATCGATGATGCCGCCGAAGATCGTTTGAACTTTGTTGGCCGTCCAGTGGACGCTTCCCTCGGGGTGGAGCAGGTTGCCGTGGCCGAGTTTGGCCCAATCAATTGCGTGTCGTTTCGCTTCCTCTTTGCCGTTGGGCGCGTTGGAAATGAGGTTGTTTCTCAGCCAAAAACCTTGCATGAAGGGGTTGGCGTTCACCGTGCCATACCAGGCCCAGTGCGCCATTTTGGGCGAGATCAAATCGGCAAAGTATTTATCGAGGCTCCAGTCGGTCCAGAACTCGGGATGATTTGGACCGATGAAGGCCGCGGTATCGGGATTGATGTACTTTCTGAATTTGTCGATTTCGCTCTGCGGGAAGTCAATCTCCAGCACCTTGGCGGTGCTGCCGGGATTGGGGAGATCTCGGAAGATCGGCAGATTCCAAATCCATGGCAATCTGCGGATGCCTGGGACGCCTTGCAATACGAGCAGGCGATTGATCGGTCCCATCAGGCCCATCATGAGCCGACTTGGAATGGGCTTGGCGAAGTCTTTGCGACTGAAGCGTTTTTTCTCGGCACTGGCGGCGCGATCCATCGTTGCTCCCTTGGTGGTTACCGCATCCAGACGGTTTGATCGATGTAGAGGCTTTCGATGATCACGGTGTAGCGTTCTTCAATTTTGCGGCGGACGGGTTCCTCTTTTCCGGTGAGCGTTCCTTGGTCGATCGAGAGGGGCGGAATTACCGCAAAATGCCGGATTTTCTCAAACACTCGGCCTTCCGAATTGACATGCTGCTTGATTTCTTGCTCGATCAGTTTCTTCACCACGGGGCAGGCGTCAAAGTTGTCTCCCAAACGCAGCTTTTCTTTCTCGGCATGGCGTCTCACTTCGGCGTAGTTGATTGTCACCAGCGCCGTTAGCGCAGGCTTCTTGTGGCCAAAGACAATGCCGTGATTCACCAGACGACAGGCGTCAAAGCGATCGCTCACTTCCGTCGCGCCGATGTTCTCGCCGTTATCAAGCACCAGCACATCGTCGCAGCGGCATTTGAGTCGCAAGAATTTTTCTTGTACAAATTCGCCGACATCTTTGGTGCGATACCAGCGAACGCCTTGTTCGTC
>JBKJSI010000493.1:0-4947 GCA_046595915.1 Pirellulaceae bacterium | reverse complement strand
GATCGCGATTGGAAAGCGGTTTTCTGGCTTCTTCCGCGAAAGGAAGATCGTCTTCGGCGATTACCTTGGCTCGCCGGACCCGTATCTCCGTATCGCTCAGCAACTCAATGACGACCGTGGAGTTGGCAAAAGACTTGGGCAACACCAAGCGCCCCTTGCTGTCCGTAGTCCGCGTTTCTGTCGGCCGAATTTCCGTTGCCATGACGCTTTCCAGAGAGAACTAGCGAGACAGGGAAATTATAGCTCAAGGGGGAATGTGAGCAAAGTGGGAAAATCCCACAAGCGGACTAAGCGGCAATTGGCCTACAATCGGAGTGCCATTGGGACTTTGAAGTTACATCGCTGCCCGCTTAGCAGTCGGTTTGATCTCCGTTCCGCATCCGCCCGCGGTAGGAAGCATCTTAGAAGGACTGAGATTCCCTTTAGGATTGAACGCCGATCGAAAGCGCTCCATCACCGCGAGGTCGCCTTCGGTAAACATACGGCTCATGAAGTGGATTTTTTCGACGCCGATCCCATGTTCGCCGGTGACGCTGCCGCCGAGGTCGAGGCAGGCGTCGAGGATGTCGAAGCTGGCGTCGAGGACGAGGCGGGTTTGTTCGGGGTCACGTTCATCAAAGAGCAAGATCGGGTGGATATTTCCGTCGCCAGCGTGAAAGATGTTCACGATGCGGATGCCGTGCTTCAGGCTTGCCTCTTGGATTTTTTTCAATATCTTCGGCAACTTCGTTCGCGGCACGACCCCATCTTGCGTGCAAAAGCTGGAGCCGAGTCGACCAATGGCGCCGAAGGCCTGCTTGCGGCACTTCCAAAGTTTGAGTCGCTCTTCCGCCGTGCGTGAAATCCGCACTTCGCGGGCGTTGTTGCGTTTGCAATGTTCGATGATTTGATCGCGCTGCTGATCGAGGGCCGCTTCGAGGCCGTCGACTTCGATGAGCAGGATCGCGCCGGCATCGAGAGGGAAGCCGAAGTGGAAGGCCGCTTCGAGGGCGCCGACGATGCCTTGGTCCATGAGCTCTAGCGCGGCAGGGATGATTCCGGCGCCGATGATTTGGCTGATCGTGTTCGTCGCGTCTTCGACTGATTCGAAGACCCCAAGCATGGTCCGCACGCCCTGCGGATTTCGCGTCAGTCGCACCCAGACGTTAGTGACGATCGCGAGGGTTCCCTCGCTGCCGACGAGTGCGCCTGTCAGGTCGAGGCCGAGGGCGTCTTCAGTGGGTCCGCCGGTGCGGATGATGTCGCCATTGGCGAGGACGCCTTCAACGCCGAGGACGTGATTGACGGTGACACCATATTTGAGCGTATGCGGCCCGCCAGAATTGGTGCCGACATTGCCGCCAATCGTGCAGGCGCCTTGGCTGCTCGGGTCGGGGGCGTAGTGATAGCCGGTGCCTTTGAGGGCGTAGGTGAGCCAGATATTGACGACGCCTGCTTCGACGACGGCATAGCGATCGCGCAGATTGATTTCGCAAATCGCCTTCATGCGGGTGAGGACGATCATCACGCCGCCGCCGACCGGCAAACAGCCGCCCGCGAGGCTCGTGCCCGCGCCGCGCGGGACAAACGGAACGTCTTCCTCGTTGCAGATCTTGACAATGCGCGAGACATCTTCCGTCGAAAGCGGAAATACGACGAGGTCGGGCTGGTTTTTCTCGATGATGAAACCATCGCACTCGTACACAACCAGATCGGAGCGATGGGCAAGCACATTCTCGACGCCCAAAGCCGCCTGAAGTCGTTCAATCAATCGAGCGCGAGAGATGGATTGAATCACAATTTTTTCACCACGAAGGCTCAAAGACACGAAGGGAAAAAGCGGCAGGCTGGGCGGGTCAATCCTTAATCAAAGGCAATCCGTCATTCTTGTTTTTCCTTTGTGACTTCGTGCCTTTGTGGTGAATCGCATTTTGATTATTTCAATGCAGCGCCGATGCGATTGAGCGCTTCGCTGAGTCGCGATTCATTTTCGACGAGCGACATGCGGACGTAACCCTCGCCTGCAGGGCCGAAAGCCGAGCCCGGGCTGACGGCGACATCGGCTTTGTCGAGCAGCATCAGAGAGAAGTCGAGCGTGCTCTGATGGCCCTGGTATTTTTCGGGATAGCGGGCCCAAACGAACATGCCGGCGCGGGGTGTTTCAAATTGCCAGCCAAGTTTCTTAAGTCCGGCACAAAGGACATCTCGACGCTTTTGATAGACCTTCGATTGGGCGGCGACATCGGCGTCGCAGTCTCGCAGGGCGGCGAGCGCGGCGATTTGAACGGCCTGAAAGATGCCGTAATCGTAGTAACCCTTGATCGAAGCCAGCGCTTTAACCATCTGCGGGTTGCCGGCACAAAAGCCAACACGCCACCCAGCCATGTTGTAGCCCTTGCTCATCGTCGTGAACTCGACGCCCACATCGCAGGCGCCCGGCGCGGCAAGGAAGCTTGGCGGTACGTAACCATCAAACGCGACATCGGCGTAAGCGCCATCGCTAATGACCATGAAGCGATGCTTTTTCGCCAGCTTCACCACGTCGACATAAAACTCAGGATCGACCGTGACCGACGACGGATTGTGTGGATAGTTGATGACGAGCAATTTCGGCGTCGGTGTGAGGTTCTCGCAGACGTAGGCAATGTTCGAGAGGAACTTTTGGCTGTCTTTGATATCGAGCGTGATCACGTTGCCCGAAGCCATCGTGATCGCATGCAGATGGACTGGAAAATAAGGCGCCGGCGAGATGCAGTTGTCGCCTGGGCCCATCAGCGCGAGACAGAGATGGCTAAAGCCTTCCTTCGAGCCAATGCAAGCGATGATTTCGTTCTCGGCATCGAGGTGTACACCAAACTTGCGACGATATTTATTGGCGACTTCGCGACGGAGTTCATCAATGCCAACGGACTTGCTGTAGCCGTGGTTCTTCGGGTTTTTCGCAGCTTCCGCGAGCGCAGCGACGATTGACTCAGCAGGTGGATCTTGTGGATTGCCCATCCCTAGGTCGATCGGATCTTTGCCTGCCTTTCGCTTTTCGGCCAGAATCGCATTAATGCGGACGAAAACGTAAGGCGGCAATTTGCCAACGCGATCGGCGAGCTGGATCGGAATCGACTCACGTTTAGGAGGCGCAGAAGTCACAGCGGCAGCGTCATTCATGGCGGCGAATCCGAGAAGTTGGAAGTGCTATCAGGATAGCGAGTTAGCACGCGGCGGGAAACGGCGGATTGCTGGGCCAAAATCGGGTAGATAGCCATTTAGATGTTCGATTGGGATCAAGCCAATTCAAATGCTTCGGCAATAAGCTTTCCTTGGCCTACAGTCTGCGGCGCTACTTTGATCATCTTGCCGCAAAGCGATTCCCCCGCCGCCGGAATCTCTACTGGAGCAAAACGGCATGAGTTGGCCAGTAGCGCTTTTGGGTTCGATTCGCTTGGATACTCAACAATTGCCGTAAGCGGTTTTCCAATTAGTGAACGGTAATAGCCTTGCTGAAGCTCTTGCTCCAATTCGGCAAGGCGTAAGCAGCGGGCCTTCTTAACTTCGGGGTTGATCTGATCAGACATCGTTGCCGCCGGCGTGCCTCTTCTGGCGCTAAACGGAAATCCATGAATCTTGCAAAACCCGGCGGCGCGGCTGGTTTCTAGTGTTGCTTGAAAGTCCTCTTCGGTTTCGCCGGGGAAGCCGACGATGACGTCGGTCGTGATTGCTGGATTGTCCAGTCTCTCGCGAAGTAAGTCGCACCGCGATAAAAACATTTTGCTGCTCCAGCGGCGGCGCATGGCGCGGAGGATCTTGTCGGAGCCGCTTTGGAGGCAGAGGTGGAGGTGTGGGCAGATGCGATTGGCGTGGTCGGCCATAACGCCGATCAGTTCGCGGGTGACTTCTGTCGCTTCGATGCTCGATAGTCGGACGCGGAAATTGCCGGGGAGTTTTGCCAGTGACTCGAGTAAATGCGAGAGCCGAGTCCAGGCTTCTTTTGGCTTATTCCAGTTTGATTCGACGCCGTAGTGGCCGAGATGAATGCCGGTGAGAATCACTTCGCGGAAACCGTTGTCGGTTAGTCGCTCGACTTCGGAGACGATTTCGCTGATCGGGCGGCTGGAGACGTTAGGGCGGACGTGCGGAATGATGCAGTAGCTGCATCTCAAAAGGCATCCGTCTTGGACTTTGACATACGCACGAGTGCGATGGGCGTAGGTGGAGATGCCGGTCGGAATGTCGACGACGCCGAAGCGCCCCAGGAGGTCAGGGAGTTCGCGTTTGTCGGTGACGACTTCGGAGACTTGTGGTAAGGCGGCGACTTCTTCCGGCGCGCGGGTGGCGTAACAGCCGGTGACGACGATGCGTGCGCCGGGGTTGTCGCGGGCCATGCGGCGGATGACTTGGCGGCTTTTGGCGTCGCCTTCGTGCGTGACCGTGCAGGTGTTGACGATACAAAGGTCAGCGGACTCATCGTCGCTGGCGTCGGTGTATCCAGCCGTGTGCAGGCCCTGGCGAACCCATTCGGTTTCGTATTGGTTAACTTTGCAGCCGAGCGTGTAGGTTTTGAGCTTCATGAACCTGTTTCCGGCTCGATGCTGGCTTTCATGGAGCCGAGGCAGCGTTCGATTTGCGAGTCTTTGCCAAAGGCGTGGATTTGATCGCGTTTGAGTTCGGCATGTTCCATCGTCGTGGTGAGGCAGATCGCACGGCCTTCGGAATCGACGGTTTTGGCGATTTTGAAGCCGGCTTCCTGGGGGTGCCCGAACAGCTCTTTCATCATCTTCACGACGTAATCGTAGCTAT
Source organism: Pirellulaceae bacterium (assembly GCA_046595915.1). Classification (GTDB taxonomy): domain Bacteria; phylum Planctomycetota; class Planctomycetia; order Pirellulales; family Pirellulaceae; genus JBKJSI01. Next base: position 177 of record JBKJSI010000493.1, on the reverse strand, counting down.
GGTCGTCATCGTTCCACAAAATGACGTGATATCGTGGCTGGCGCTTCGGGTCTTTTTGTTTTTCCTTCGCGCTTTTCTTCGGTCGAACGATCGGTTCGGCCACGGCGACAGTTGATTCCTCGTCCACTTCTGCGTCCTTTCGCGTTTCCTACGGGCTGCCGGTCCCCCTTTTTGGCC
>JBKJSI010000400.1:0-5747 GCA_046595915.1 Pirellulaceae bacterium | reverse complement strand
ACAGATGCTCCAGATGGCCAAGTTCGGTTGTTGATTTTGGATCAGCTGGGATTTTTGTGGTTGACCAGAGAGTCGGTCAGGATACTCCCGAGACCATCACGGGAATATTCACCGGGACTAACCCACTGACATTCACGTAGAACCAAATAGCCTATCGCTTGACATTTCGCCGTACCCACTCCATCACTCGCTTCGCAATATCGATCTCCAGCGCCTTCCCCGTCGCTTTCCATCCCGGAACGGCGTTGACTTCAATCACCGAATCTTTGCCATCGGGATCGGTAACGATATCAACACCCGCGATCGGCGCCCCAATGACTTTCGCAGCCCGTCGCGCAAGATCAAATTGATAATCAGTTGCCTTGCAAGCAATCGTCTGAGCCCCGCGGCTCGCATTTGTCCGCCAATCACACTGATTGATTCGCTTCACTGAAAAGGCTTCGTCTCCAACGAGCAAGACCCGCAAATCTGCTCCGCCATGCTCAATATATTCTTGCAAATAAATCACCGCGCCGAGTTGCACGAGCATCTTGAACGCCCGATGCGCCATTTCAACATCCGTCACCAACGAAATCCCTCGCCCCTCCCCGCCGAACAGCGGCTTCACTACCGCCTTCCGCCCAAGCCATTCAAAAGCCTCCAGCGCACTCTCCCAAGTCTGGCAAACCATCGTCCGCGGCGTTGGAATTCCCGCAGTTTGAAGCCGCGCCGAAGTGAGATATTTATCTACCGCTGCCTCCAGCGATTTCGGTGGATTCACCACCAACGTCCCTTGTGCTTCAAGCACCCCTAGCAAATCCATCCGGAAAACAATTTGCTCGAGCGATCCCGGCGGCATCGTTCGCACGATGATCGCATCGAATTCATTAAGCCGATTTTCACCACATGTCACAATCGTCGACGCATCGCGGATATCGCTGGCAAGTTCAGCAAAATTCAGGGGCGCAACTTCATCGCCGCCCGCCGCGCGGGCGAGCTCATGAAAGTAAAAACCATCGCTCTGAGCCAAAATGCCAATTCGCATGCGCGGCTCAGGCCCAAGGTTTCATTTGATAAGAATCCGCGAGAACATCAGGGCGCTCTTCTCCCGCCACAAAGACCTTGCCGGTTCTTCGATTGTAAATCGTCACCCGTGCTGGGCTAAATAACAGCGGATCGATCTTATAGAAGTCGCGATTGTATTTTTCAAAAATCTCCAGAAACGGTCGCCCATAGTCAGGGCTAGCCGCACTGGGAACTTTCTCAATAACGTCGCCAATTTGTTGGTCGCTTGCGTTCACCCACAAACAAACCGACCCACCATACAGCACTGCGTCATTCGTCCATCCAATCGCCGAAAGATCATCCTTCGCAATCGGCGGAAGCGGCGCCGTCCCCCAGGCGCTCTCAACTGTGTGCAAGTCAAACTTGAGTTCATGAAGCTTATGTAGCGCCGTCTCAACGCTCCGAGCAACCACTTGCAAACTTCCCACATGACTCGCCGTCGGAGCCACCACTAAAAACACCTCATGCGCCGGTACGCGACAAGCGTGGGCAATCTGCTCAATCACCTCCTCTGGCGGAAATTTGCGGGTTTCTAAAACTCCCACCACCCGTCGCGGTGATTCACTCATCCCTAAATGTTCAAACAAGGCCTCCCTACCAGCGGCAGCCCTCATCGGGCCTGACCCCATCGCAAAATATTTTCCCTGCGACAAACTCCAACCCGCATATTGCGACGCCATACAGGCGCTGACCGGCCAATCCGAGCTCACCGAGATCCACGCCCCAGCCCAAACATCCTTTTCACCGCTACTCAGAGTCACCGTCGCCCGATCCGCCAAGCAAATCGCGGCAACCTCTAGCCCCGCTCGCAGCCCGGCAATCGCTTCAATTCCCGCATCAATCATCGTCGCCCCACTATTGGTGCGACGAACGGCGACTTTGTATTCTGCTGGCGCGCGGAGCAGAAGATCAAACCGCGCAAATGCCGCGTCGTTGAGGCCAAAGGTAAGATTTAGAGGCTGGGTCACGGTATAAACCACTTCTTTCGCGGCAAAAAGGGAATGCCGGGTCGCAGCCGGAGAACCCTGTTTTACAATGCAGCGACGAAATAGGCCACGAGCAACACAGCGCGTGGCGCGATTCTAGACATCGATTAACTTGCCTCTTCCCGTTTCAGGAGCGCGGCGTGCTGCCAACGCTGACGATCGAAAACTACGTCAAAGCAATTTATTTGCTCTCGAGCCCCGATTCGAATGCGCCGATCTCCACCGGCAGACTCGCGGCGCGTTTAACCGTCTCGCCGGGCACCGTCACGAGCATGCTCAAAACGCTCAAAGAATCGGAACTCGCTGACTACACCCCCTACGAAGGCGTCCGCCTCACCGAAGCCGGCAAACGCCTCGCCCTCCGCGTACTGCGTCGTCATCGCCTGATCGAGCTCTTTCTTGTGAAAACGCTAAACCTATCGTGGGACGAGGTTCACGACGAGGCCGAAAATATGGAGCATGCGGTGAGCGATTTGCTCATCGACCGAATCGATGACTATTTAGGCAAACCATCAACGGACCCCCACGGCGATCCGATTCCCCGCGCCGACGGCACCGTCGACGCCACGTCCCGCCAAAGCTTGGCGACCTGCGAAGAAGGAGATCAATTTCGCTTAGTGCGCGTAATCGACCAGTCGCCGGAGTTCTTGCGCTACTTGAGCGACGCCGGCTTACCCTTAGGGTGCGAAGGCCAAGTCATGGCCAATCGAGTCGAAGCGGCGATGATGTCCGTCCTCGTGGCCGGCAAAGAAACTTCACTCGCGCATCGCGTTGCGGAAAGTTTAATGATCGTACGATTGCCCAAGGCGTGAGAGCCAACGAGGTTCTTTCGCCTCTCTTTTCTGTAACTCAATTCCCAATCGAAAATGGCTCTGCGCCATCGCGAGTGCCGGCAGCCGACCAGACCTTTGCTTCAATGCTGTTACTGATCGATTGAACATGCCCATCCGCGAAAACACCTTGGATGATGCCGGGGTGGCGCGAACTGTAGCCCAGCTCAATATTTTCGATGAAAGTGTTGGGATGGAATTTGTACAGGTTGATACCGACCGCCGTCGTCCCAAGGCATTCCGACATTTCATTATTCGCCATGCCGGGGGAGCCGATCTGCCAGTGGTCAATGATCTGCATGCCGTTGTTGTTATCGGGGCCAGTCACGCCCGGGAGGAATAGGCATTCGCCAATGAACATCGAATTGCTGAGGCCATCGGTAAAGCTAGCGTGGCGCGTTCGGCTATTCGTGTAGAGCGCCCCATCGAGTTGCAGGTCACACAAGACAGGACTCGCCCCCGTTTCCATTGCGACAACACCGGATGCACAACCTAAATAGGTCGATGTCTTTCGATCGGTGACGTTCTGGTCGAAAACTTCTGGCGCGGCGGCCGAGGGGCAAACAAAATTAGGCATGCCCAACCGAATCGCATTGATATTAGGCAGGTAAACGTCCCAAGGCTGATTGGGGTCCAGCGTGTCATAGAGCGTGGTTTGCTCCATGAAGGGCATTAGCTGCCCACTCCAATAAAATCGCTGATCGCTCCAGGCGGGATTCAGTAAGAGACAGCCAGCGGGAAAGGAGCCTAGCGTGTCCGCATAATTGTGCGCGGCAAGCCCCATTTGTTTCAGGTTATTTGCACATTGAATGCGCCGCGCCGCTTCTCGGGCGGCCTGAACCGCCGGAAGCAAAAGCCCCATCAGTACGCTGATGATGGCAATAACAACAAGTAGCTCTACGAGCGTAAAGGCACGGCGGCGCGATTGCAAATAGCTGACTTGGCCGAGTGACGGCTTGGGTCCGAGTAACATTTAACGCCCTTTTGGAAAGGCTCCAGGTGGGCGTAGTTTAGTGGGCGCCGCTATGGGTTGCTACCTACGATTTCCGGAAGGTAACCTTTCAAGGTGTATTTTGTCTTCAGGCCGGCAAAAATAGAGGTTTGCGGCTGTGGGTTGGGCAGTGGCATAATTGGAAATTGTTTAATCCCTCAAGGACATCAAAACAATGAGCACAAAGACGGTATTTGACCTCACGCCAGCGGAAAAGCTTCAGCTCATTGAAGACTTATGGGAGGATTTGTCGTTGAATCCAGAAGATGTGCCGGTCCATGATTGGCAGATCGAAGCGGCAGACCGACGACGGGAGAACCTCCAGAAACACCCTGCCTCGGCGGTTTCGTGGGCGGATGTAAAGGCGAGGATTCGAGCACGACACGGGCGTTGAACTGAAACTGACGCCAGAAGCCGAATCGGACTTGGCGGAGATTCACGACTGGTACGAAGAGAAGCAGATTGGGCTTGGCGAGGAATTCCTCGAAAGCCCGGATGCTGCAATGGGCCGCATTCAGCATAATCCTCTTCTTTACGAGGTCATTCAAAAATATTTTCGGCGCGTGTTGCTGCGCCGGTTTCCTTATTTGATGCTTTACGAATACAGCGACAATTTAGTGATGGTTTATGGCATATTTCACACATCACGCGATCTGAAAAAGTGGCGAAATCGCTTGCCTTAGATAAGGCTGCGGGCGGGCGTGGATACAAGTCCAATTCGCTTCATCCGGGCTGGAACCTGTTCAAGCCGAAGAATCACCGCGAGGCAAATTGGGCCGATGATGAACATCGGCCCGAGGGTTAGCCAGGTTTGGTAGTCAACTAAGGCGGCTGGGCCGGTCATGATAAGGTGAGCGGCCCAGGTGGCGATGACGAGGATGGCGATCAGGGCGCCGCAGGCGTTGAGGCCTTTCGCGAACGGGATCGCCCACTTGAGGTGCGCCAGGAATGCAAAGCCGGTCGCGAGCCAGAGTGCGCTGGCGGCAAGCAAGGTCGCAGTGATGACCATTGGGTGGACGATTTCGATTGCTGGCGTGAAGATCGTCACCAAAAGGGCAGCGGCTTTCAGGAGCCCGAGGCCCACGATGAAGTGCCACGCCGTCAAAAGCGACGTCGGACAGCTATAGAGCGGCGAGTCGAAAAAGTTTTCGGCCTTTTCGTGCTGAGCCGCTGATTTTTGCAGGGGGGCGCCACAGGCGGGGCAACTCTTCAGTCGCTGCGCCTGGGGCTCGGCGAGTTCGGTGACCTCGCCGCACATACAGGTGATGCGAACTATCATGATTTGCCTCCTCAGACGTCAAACTTCAAGCGGACGCCCCGCTGGCCTGCGAGACCGCCTCGCATTAATCTTTATAGCGACGTTTTTAACCCAATGCGCACGGAGTGTAAGTCCTTGTCCCCCAATCCTTTCCGACTCGATGGCAAAAGAGCGCTCGTGACTGGGGCCGGACGCGGCATTGGCGCCGGTTTGGCGCGAGGACTTGCCGAGGCTGGCGCTGACTTGGTCCTCTTAGCCCGCAGCGAAGGCGATTTGGCAGAAACTGCCGCTGGCCTTGCCGACACCGGGTGCAAAATCGATGTTTTCCCGTGCGATCTCCTTAAGACTCGCGAGATCGGCGACCGGTTTGGCGAGATCGTGAACAAGTTCGGGCCGGTCGATATCCTTGTGAATAATGCGGGCATGTCGCGGCGAGGGGCGGCAGTCGATTTGTCTTCCGACGATTGGCAAACGGTGCTCGATCTCAATGTGACGGCGATGTTCGAATTGTCGCGAGCGTTTGCCAGGGACCGGATCGCCCGTAAGGCTGGTGGGAAGGTTGTGAACATTGGCTCTCTGATGTGCTCAGCGACTCGGCCCAATGTTTCGGCGTACACGGCGAGCAAGGGAGCTGTGCT
>JBKJSI010000374.1:0-6141 GCA_046595915.1 Pirellulaceae bacterium | reverse complement strand
GAAGGCTAGCATCGGTGCGATGGCGGTGCTTCGGCAGGTTGCAACCGGCAAGAAATTCCGATCGGCAAATTTTCTCTAACCGGTAAATCTTTCCCGATCGGAATTTCTTGCCGGTTGCAACCTGCCGAAGCACCGCCATCGCACCGATGCTAGCCTTCGAATGCGCGAGCTGAGCGCATTGGATTCCTAATGGGACACTTATATAGCGAAGCGATCCGATCACGCCAATCGAATTTGCTTCCAGTGGGACTGGAAATCGCGACATGTATATATAACTGCCACGTTGACTTTAACGACGGTTCGGAATGCGCTAGTCGTAGGGAAAGCAATCATCTTGATGAAAGCAGTGGTTCGATGATTCCAAGCAAGGGCTTGCGCTTGCGCGAGCCTGCGGGTCGCAAAGTAAGCCGCAAAAGCGACGGGCGCGGCGACGGCAATGAATCGACGACGCTTGGATCGAAGGACCGGGTACATGAAAATCAGACTTGGATTGGCGGCACTCTTGGCTTTTGGATGTGGCCAAGTCATGGGGCAACAAGACAGCTTCTTATTTCCCAAACGAACAAATCCTGTTGTTGCGCCCGTCGAGGAAGCCGACTCGGAAGATACCATCGTCCAGGCGCCACAAACGGCGACCATTGGCAGCGCGAAGAGCACCAAGTCGCCTTCGGGCGGTGACTATGGCACTGGCCAACCGCTCTGCTCGCCGCAGATTTCCCTCTCGCCAAAATCGAATTGCACCAAAGGTCAGCACTGGTGGTGCGATCCTTGTGGCTTTGGCGGCTGGGGCTGCGGTACTCCGGTCCGCACTTTTGCCAGGAATATGAAAACGCAGGTCTCTTCGCTGATTCCCTGTGGACCATGGTGTCGGAACAACGGCGGCTGCAACTGTTCTGGCCAGAGTCCTTATGCCATGGACTGGTCACAGCCAGATCGCCGATCGTGTCCCTGCGATTGCAAGGGATCACATTACCTATTTCCGTGGATCTGGAACTACAACCCTTCCCGAAAAGGCTGCTGCATCAATCGCTGGACCCAGCGCGGCGATGGTTATCGTTCGGGGATCCAGTTCGATAAGACGCCTAGTCCCGAAATGCCGTATGAGGACTTGGAGCAAACACCCGCTCCGCCGCCAAGCACCGCCCAAGCCGCCAAGAAGAAGAGCAGCAAAGTGCAAAAGATTTCGCACGAAACGAAAAGCAAGCAGCCTGTGAAAACGGTTGTTCGCGACATCGCAGCGGAGTCAGAAGAGGCAATCCAAGCAGAAACTCCTCGCAAGCCGGTTCCAACTGGAGCCATGTCGGCGAATTACTTGGCGCGGCTGGTCCCGAAGTCGAGTGATGAATCGCCATCGCGCGTCAATACAGCGGACAAGAGCGGTTCAAGCCGGCGGAAGTAGCGAAATCCGCCCTCGGTCTAGGGTCCATTGTGGGGTAATGGGTGCGTTTAAAGCGAACTGCAGCGGCGACCCTACCCTCGTAATCTGGCTTGGGCCGCTCATACTGACGCCATGAATGAAAATGACTATGGCGTCCCGATTCCCGGCGAGGCGGTTCCGCGTGAGGCTTGGGCGAGGACGGCGATCAAGCGGTTGCCGACCGATGGGCCGCTCGATTTTGGCGCTATCTTTGGCCGCGAGGCTCCGCTGGTTCTCGACCTGGGCTGCGGCAATGGCCGGTTCACGTTGGCTCATGCGATCGCCCATCCCGAAATGAATCACTTTGCGATCGATGCGCTGCCCGTCGTGATTCGCTATGCAACGAAGCGGGCGAACCAGCGCGGGCTCAATAACGTGCGGATCGCGGTGTGCGACGCCGATCGATTTGTCGATAAATATGTCCATCAGAAATCGGTAAGCGAGATTCACCTCTATCATCCCCAGCCCTATCACGATCCTTCGCAAGCCGAGCGAAGACTCTTAACGCCTCGGTTTTTGGTCGATGTTTATGAGTCGCTGCTGGAGGATGGACTCTTCGTTTGGCAAACCGACAATCGCCAATACGCGGCTTATATGCGCCAGGCCTCGGCGGTTTTCTTCAATGTGTTCGATCAGCCACTCCCTTGGCCTGACGCTCCCCAGGGGCGAACGCGGCGTGAGATTTATTCGCTTCAACACGGCTTGCCTGTCGCCAGGGCAATTTGTCGCCCTAAGGCGGGGCTCTCCCGGACAGAATGTGAAGAATTGGCGGCCAGCATGGCGCTGCCTGACTTCGAAACGGTGCGAAAGCCGACCCATCGGCCCATTCACCGCCGTCATACTCGCGGGCGCAAGCCGTCTGCATAGTAACTCGGCCTGAAAATTGCCCTCGAAGTTGCCAGACCATCATTTACGACCGCCAATGGCGGCCTTATAACGCCACGATCTTTGCCCCCTAAACCCATCGGTCAATCCTGATCGATGACGCCCCATAACGGAGTGTTTTCATGAGATTTGTAACGCCAAAGTTTGTGCGAATGGCCGCACTATGTTTTCTCGCCCTCTTCGCCGCCATTGGTTCACTCCGCGCGGATGAGCCGAAGAAGTCGACTTCGCTGAAGGTCGTGCCTGCGACGGCGGCTTTTTATGGCACAAGCCTGCGGCATAAGGAAATACTCGAACAGATCACTGCGAGCAAGGCTTACAAGCGGATGGTGGAACATAAAGTGTTCGCCGATCTCATTGCCAAAGGAACCGGCGGATATGAAGCCAACTTAAAGGGCTTCAAAGAAGGCAACCCGCAAATGTGGGCGGCCATGCGTGGCTTCTATGAAGAAGGGCTTACGTTGCTTGGCGACATGATGTCGCAGGAATGCTTCTGGTATGGCGGCAAGGGCTGGGTCGACTCCACTCCTCGCATGCAAGCGATCTCCAATAAGTTCAATGCTCTCGTCTCGCAATTTGCGCAGCTCAGCGACGAAGAGAGAAATGCCAAATTTCTTGAGGTGCTCGATGATTCCGAGTTTCAGAAGCTGCTCGGTGACTTGCGAACGCCGGAAACCGTGCTCGGTTTCAGGATCTCGAATAATCAACTTGCGGATGACTATTTGGCGGTCGTGGCGGCTGGAATTAAGCAAGGGCTCGCGTCCAGTCCCGATAGCGCACCTTTCGCGAAGATGTACAAGAAGGAAACGCTGGCTGGCGGCGCCTTTCATGTCTTCACGCTCGACCTTTCCCTGCTGACGCCTGAATTGATGGCGAAGATTGGTGATGCCTCCGGCGACTCTGGTGAGCAAGTCGTGAAGGTGATTAGCAAACTGAAGACGACGCTCAAGAATCTCAAGCTTGTGATCAGCCTCGGTCGAATTGATGACTACGTCATTGTTTCGGTCGCCAACGACAATCAGCACTTAGCGAATTGGGGCAAAGGCAAGCTCCTGGTTGATTCGCCCGAATTCGCGCCGCTCCTCAAGGCAGGCGACAAGGAATTTACCGACATTGGCTTTGTTTCCAAAGCCATGGCCGGCGTCGGCTCCAATCCAGCGGCGATCGAAGGGCAGATGGCTCAGATTCGCCAGATGCGTGATCAACTCGCAAAACTCAGTGCCTCGGGCGAACTGCCGATTACCGAAGCCTCGATCAAGAAGATTACCGACATGTCCCTTGAGGACATGGCGAAGCTGCAGAAGTTCGCCGAAGCGCAAATGAATCCTCGCGCTTCGCTGAGCTTCACCTACGATGCCGATGAAGGCTATGAAACGATGAGCTATTCGTTTGGCGAAGATCAGTCACTCAGCGCCGCTGAGCCGCTTTCGATCTTGTCGCATGTGGGCAAAGCGCCAATCCTCTTTGCCGCCGGTCGTGGTAAGCCGAGCAAAGATGCGAACGAATCGATTGCATATGTTGCCCATCGCATTTTGGAACTCGTCGACGCCGTTGAATTTGGCGACGATGAAGAAGGCAAAAAAATGCAAGAGCTCTTCGACAAGGCGGCGGAGAAGGGAAAGCCGATTGTCGAGAAATTTGTGAAGATCACGACGGAGAAAATCATCCCCTCGCTCAGCGATGGGCAAACTGCGTTCGTGCTGGATGCTTCACTAACCACCGACCGTTTGAATCCAACGCTGCCGCCGGCAGAACATGAACTGGCTTTGCCCGAACTGGCGATTGTTTTAGGCGTGAGTGATGCAGCGAAACTGCGCGAAGGCTTGAAGGAGTATCTCGGCCTGGGGCGAGATTTGATTTCGGGGATTCGCGAGGTTTCTCCCGAATCGATTCCGGAAGGCGTGACGCTCCCCGATCCGCAAGTTTCCAAGGAAGGTGAAGGCGAACTCGCTTCGTATGCAATTCCGACCGAAGAAGAAATCGTGGGCAAAATTCTCTTTCCAACATTGGGCTTGGGCGAAGATGTCGCCGTTTTGGCGCTCCATCGATCGACTGCTAAGAGACTCATGGAAGAATCGGAACTCGAAGCTGTCGCCGAAGGATTAGAGGAAACTCTAGAAAAGCCGCTCGCAGGCGCAGCGCAGTTTGATTTCAATCGCCTCATGGATGTCGCCGAGGGCTATCTCGCCTACGCGGCGCAAATGGGTGTGTTCGAGCAGGCGGCTCAAGCTGGTTCGCCATATAGCGCTGATGAAATGCAGGAGCAGACTACGTTAGTGCTTGATTTCTTGCGATGCTATGAGCGGACAACTTCAGTGACCTACGTCGAAAATGGCGCGACGGTGACGAAATCGATCAGCGTTTACTCGGACTACGAGGAAGAAAAGGAAGAGAAGAAGTAGCTATTCACGCAAGCGGCGACAGGAAGCAGCAGCCGCTGGAATAGAAAATCGGGAGCAATCCTGCTCCCGATCGGCCGCACTTGACGGCTGGTAATACTTGCCTGGCGAAGGTTTTTACTCGCGAGGCTATTTGTGGTCATTGATGCGCCTGAGATTCGTGTTCGTGCTACGAATAGCGGGCCGGTGCGCCGCGACGGCGATTTTGTGCTGTATTGGATGATCGCCAATCGGCGGCCCGATTGGAATTTCAGCCTCGACCGCGCGGTGGCTTGGTCCAAAAAGCTGGGCAAGCCCATCGTCGTCCTCGAGGCACTCCGCACAGGCTATCGCTGGGCCAGCGCCCGAATCCATCAGTTCGTCATCGGAGGAATGGCGGACAACGCCAAGGCCTTTGCGAAAGAAGGCGTTGCCTACTATCCCTATCTAGAGCCCCGCGAAGGCGCTGGGGCCGGGTTATTGGAAACGCTCGCGAAATGCGCCTGTGTGGTGGTGACGGATGATTTTCCTTGCTTTTTCTTGCCGCGGATGGTCGCTGCTGCTAGTGGCCGGCTGCCTGTTTTAGTCGAGGCGATTGATTCGAATGGCATCTATCCGCTGCGCGATACGGAAGTTGTCTTTAGCACAGCGCATCAATTTCGCCGACATCTCCAAAAGCGATTGCCAGCATTCTTAAATGAACTTCCTGCGGAGAATCCCTTTGCTGAGGCGCCATCAGCCAAAGGAGGCAAGGCGCCAACAAAGATCCTCAAGCAATGGCCGATGGCGAAGCTGGAACCCATTGCTGCTCGATCTCAGTCGCTAAGCGAGTTTCCGATTGATCACTCGGTAGCTCCTTCGGAAATTCGCGGAGGTATGAAAGCAGCCAAGGCACGAATGGGCGATTTTCTGAATGCAAAACTCGCTCGCTATGGTGAGGAACGAAACCAACCGGACAAGGATGCGGCGAGCGGTCTCTCGCCCTATTTGCATTTTGGGCATCTCTCCGTCCATGAGGTTTTTCATCGCGCGGTAGGCCGCGAAAGCTGGAGCACAGCAATGCTCAATCCCAAAGCGCATGGGTCGCGCACGGATTGGTGGCGAACCAGTGCACCGCTGGAGTCATTTCTCGATGAACTCATCACGTGGCGCGAGTTGGGATATCACTTTTGCGCGAAGGTTCCTAACTATGACCAGTTCGACTCGCTTCCAGGTTGGGCCAAGGCGACTTTGACGGCTCATGCGAGCGATGCTCGTGCTTCGATTTACTCGCTTGAGCAATTTGAAGCAGCAAAGACGCATGATCCGCTTTGGAACGCCGCACAACGGCAACTGCTAACCGAGGGCAAAATCCACAACTATTTGCGAATGCTGTGGGGCAAGAAAATCTTGGAGTGGAGTCCGACTCCGCAAGCGGCGCTCGAGGTGATGATCGAGCTCAATAACAAGTACGCGCTCGAC
>JBKJSI010000335.1:0-5049 GCA_046595915.1 Pirellulaceae bacterium | reverse complement strand
CACCAAGCGGCTCACCGCGCAAAAACCACTCTTACCCTCCACCACGCACGTCGCCAACAAGCCGCCTAAACACACAGCATCCTTGCTACAGTCTCCAAAAAACCGGTGGATTCAAGCCTTTGGAAGGTATTGCTTAAAGAGCGTCACGAAGGGTATATCGACTGGCCAACCTTCGAACGGATTCAATCGCTGCTCATGGACAACTTCACCGCCTATTCTCAAAAATCCAGCCGTGGCGCGCCCCGCGATGGTGCAGCCCTATTACAAGGCATCGTTTACTGTGGGCAATGCGGCCATCAAATGACGATCCAGTATCGTCAGGGTGCGAAGTACACGTGCAACCATCTATATCAAGGCCGCCGCTTGCCCGTTTGCCAAGTCGTAGCCGCCCAAATGTCGATATGGCCATCGTTGACGCATTCTGGCAAGCCTTGGCGCCCATTGAACTGGAGTTATTGGAGCAGGCCCAGACTCAGCTGGCCGCTGACGCTCAACAAGTGCGAAAGGCTCGTGACCAGCAACTTCAACGACTTCGATATCATGTGCGACTTGCGGAGCGGCAGTACCGCGCCTGTGATCCCGATTGTCGCTTGGTGGCCAGCGAACTGGAACACCGTTGGAACGAGGCTCTGCTCCAACTGCGCAATGCCGAAGAGCAACTCCAGCGCGAGGAGAATGGTGATGCCGCAATTCCTCGGCTGACCAGTCAGATGAAGGAAGCGTGGGAACTGGCAGGTGTACAACTGCCTCAATTGTGGAGCGATGGTCGTCTCACGGTCAGCCAGAAGAAAACGCTCCTGCGATCCCTGATTCAAAAAGTTGTCTTGCAGCGACAGGAAGTCGGCAAGGTCCATCTGCGAATCGTTTGGAAAGGAGGTACAGTCACGGAAGCTGACGTACTGCTGCGTGTTGCCTCCTGGTCATCGTTGTCAACCGCGACGCAGGTTCAAGCAGAAATCTTGCGAATGGCGGCGAGTGGACTCTCTGATGAATGGATCTCCTATGAGCTTTCACGGCAAGGGTATCGCTCGTCCTACGTGTCCCACGTCCCCCTCGGCACGGTGGCTCGCTGTCGAGCCGAGCATCGTGTCGCCAGCCCTCACGGCAGGACTCTGCGGTCACCGTCTGGCTGGTTGTCAATCTCACAAGCCGCGCGTCGCACCGGCATTCCAGCGTCCGCAATTCACGCGATGATTCTCCAAGGTTCGCTACAGCTGCCAGTCGAAGAACCAAGCAAGCGCTTCCTCTTGCCTGACAATGTAGAGACATTGGAGAAGTTGCAAAAACTGCATGCGGGCGAACTTGCAAAGTTGCACTTAACGTAAGGCATTGCCATGGACCGTCGAAGCCTTTTCGCATATCGGTCGGGCGCGTGTAAGCGTAAATCTTTAGCTGGCTGTCAAAAGGACTCAGCATGCTCGGGCGCTCCCGGGTTGCAGCGCCTGCTGAAGAAGCTCTTGCATCCACTGCTGGAGCATGCGCCCGTCGCAGCTGAATTCGATCGCAATCCCTTGAGGAAGTCGGATCGTGGTCCTCGCCGGCGCGGCGGGCTTAAGTTCGATGGCCGTAAACGCCGAAGTACCGCGAGTCCCTTCCGGCGGATGGGCTCGCGCGGCGAGCTTCCGCTTCCACTGATAAAACGAAGGCAGCGAAACTCCCTCCGCAAGGCAAAACTTCGCCGCCGTCAGGCCGCAAACTTGAAATCGCGCTAAACGATCAACCCACTCCTGCACCTTCGCCGCACTAGAAATACGAGGCATCACTCTGGCTCCTGCTTGAGATTCCGAGGAAATCTTCAAGCTAAGCGAGCCGTCAAGAATGGGGCTGGTGCGCGCTTACCAATAAAGCGCGGCAAGAGTCGTCGCTAGAAGTGCTTTCATTAGCGTCAATAAACGGACTATAGGGACTGCTCAATTGCAGCGTTAGCTGCTCCAATCGGGACTAGTGATAGCATGTAACACTGTATTCGAATTTGAGTCCATGACCCTCAACGGTTGTTTGCAACAGCAGCGACTCTTTAGTACTTCGTTCTTGGGGAGTCAGCGTTTTGTGTGGTGGCCAAGGTGTCACCAGGGCGGCAAATTGTCGCTCTTGAGCGCCTCGATGATTTGGTTCGTAATTTGCTGGCGAAGCTCAGCTTGTGTTACCATGATTGGCTCCTGTTCGTCGGTGAAGGCGAACCAGGAACCGGGGTCAGATTAGGCCAAGAAGCGTGCTAATTCCGAACCAATCACCCGCCTAAATCTTTGTGGAATAGAAATCACATTCACAATTGCGGCCAGATATGCGACGAGAGTTAAACCCGCCATCACGTGTCCTGCTTGTGGATGACCGTTCGTCCAACCTTCTAGCCTTGCGAGCGATCCTCGAACATCCAGACTATGACCTCGTCGATGCTCAGTCTGGGGAAGAGGCACTTGAGCATTTCAGGGCCGAAGATTTTGCGGCGGTGCTGCTCGACGTTCGTATGCCCGAACTCGACGGATTCAACACCGCTAAGGACCGTTCGATCAATTATTGTCCAATATTGGGAGTGACGGTATAATTCCATTTTGGCAACCGATCATGGAATTCTACTGTGTTCTTGATCACTGCTTTCATCGCCATGGTGGCTGCTCGCCCCGTTTCATAGATTCTCTTGATCACGTTCACCGTCGTATGGAGACCGGTTGAGGTAGTGGCCTTACGCATCAACGCGACGACATGCTCCAGTGTATCGAATAGCATGCCTGTACAGGCGCGAGCCACGTGCGGAAAGAAGCGTCGCTCAATGGGATTGTATTTCGAACAATAGCTCGGGTAGTGCGCGACGCGGACCTCGATGCCAATCGTGTTGACGACCGCTTGCAGATCATGCTTGAATAAGTATTTCGACGCGGAGTTGCTGCCCCCGCAATCTACCAGCAGCAGGATCGATCTAGCGCCAGGATACGCCTGCTGTCCAATCCGATTCCAGTACCATTGAAAGCTATCGCAAGCGAACTGAGTCGTATCATGCGAAAGGCCGAGGTTGAGATGGCCTCGATTGCGAACCAGGTCGTAGATGCCGTGCGGAATAATCACTCCCTCGGCCCAGCTTGGAAAGTCGTGATCAAACGCTTTGAATGGTTCGCTACAACGGACCCGACCTGCCCGATACAGTTGGCCTTGAAGTTCCTTGGCCTTGGTGTCCACTGAAAACACTGGGTTTCCCGCCTGTTTGTATTGATTGATCAACTGGGATAGGTTCCGGAACTGAGTATCGCGATCGGGCGAATGGCCACCCGCTTTGACTTTGGCGATCTTTCTCAAGCGAAGGTTCTGATCCTCCAGCCACTGGCGAATGGCGTCGTCACCTGCTGGTGTCCCCAAAGTATCGAGTTCTTTTTCCAGGCGGGTTGGAGTCAAATCAGTGAACACGATCTGATGGTCATCTGGATCGCCAGCCGTTCGCGATTCCGTAAGCGACTTCAAATTCTGTTCTATTTCGGAATCAGGCGCGATACTTTTTTTCGGCCAGCTCCCGGACGCCGTACGCGCCCCGCCGCCGGGTCATCCTGCAACTCGCCCAATTCATCGATACCCCGACCAATCGTCTTCGTCGAACATCCCAGCAAATTCGCAATATAAGTGATTCCACCATGCCCCAATCGGTGCGCCTCGACCGCCGCGTACCGTCTCTGATCTTTCTCTGAAAGCGTTTGGAAAAAGTTGCGCATGTGAGCCACGGTGGTTTTGTCGATCCATTCGGTAAGAGCAGCCATCCTTGGCCTCCAGTGTTGCAAGGAGATGTCGCGGAATTGAGACTTACAATACGATTGTCCGCTGATTCCAATGCGGACGCCATGCCAATCCAGTCGCAAAACTCAGACACTTATTCATCGAACGGTCCTAAGCAGATTCGGTCTGAGCAACGCACTGGCCACACACCCATCATCTTTTTAACGGCGGATGAAATCGACCAAGCAATGGTCGAGAAGGCCTATGCCCTCGGCGCTGTCGATTTCCTAGCTAAGCCCTTATCACCAGTCATTTTGAAGGCGAAGGTTCGAGGCTTTGTTGACTTCTTTCGAGAAAGGAAGCGGGCAAGTGAGGAGGCCCACCAGCTTCGATTACTGGTCCAAGGCACTTTGGACTACGCCATCTTTATGCTCGACCCGCAAGGCCACATTGTCTCGTGGAACCCTGGGGCCGAACGTTTCAAGCAGTACAAGGCCGACGAGATCATTGGCCAGCACTTCTCCAAGTTTTACCCCCAAGAGGCGCTCGACCGAAATTGGCCCGCCTACGAACTCAAACTCGCCGCAGCCGAAGGGATGTTCGAGGATGAGGGCTGGCGGGTCCGTAAGGACGGCTCACAATTTTGGGCCAACGTCGTCATCACCGCCCTCAGGGACGAGCAGGGCAATCTGCTCGGCTTTTCCAAAATCACCCGCGATTTGACCGCCCGAAAGCATGCCGAAGAGAACGCCCGGCGACTTGCAGAGGAAACCGCCGCCCGCCAAGCGGCCCATCAAGAGCGGGAGCGGTTGCAAGTCACGTTGGAGAGCATCGGCGATGCGGTCATTAGTACGGATGCGCAGGGCCGTGTTACGTTCCTCAACCCGGTCGCCGAAGCGTTGATCGGCTGGAATTCGGTAGAAGCTGCCGGTCGCACGCTCGAAGACGTGTTCCGCATCGTCAACGAGGACACCCGCCAGCCGGTCGAGAATCCGGCGCTGCGGGCGCTCAAGGAAGGCAAGATCGTCGGGCTGGCCAACCACACTATCTTGATCTCGAAGGACGGCACGGAGCGCCCGATTGACGATTCTGCCGCTCCCATCCGGAACGCCGAAGGCAGGGTCATCGGGAGCGTGCTGATTTTCCGGGACATCAGTGAGCGGAAGCGCTCCGAGGGGGCGCTCAACGAACGGCTGCGGCTGTTGTCGTTGAGTGCGGCGGTGAGTGAGGCGCTCGTCCAGGGGAGCGGCCTTGCAGCAATGCTCCAGCGGTGTGCCGAAGGGTTGGTCGAACATCTCGACGGGGCATTCGCCCGCATCTGGACGCTCAACGAACCAGACGGCGTACTCG
>JBKJSI010000280.1:0-5098 GCA_046595915.1 Pirellulaceae bacterium | reverse complement strand
GCCGCTTCCAAATCACCGCTGCGCGCCGCCGCGACAGCATGGCGTATCAACACCGCGCCACGCGGAAGCGATGAATCGGGATGTTCTTTTAGGGCCCGCTCAAGCAATCTTCGAGCGCCGACGAAATCTTGACGATCCAGCGCAAGACAAGCGAGCTGATAAGCCGCGTCGTCGCCGAGCGAACTCATGAAATAGTGCCGAACGATTTTGCCAAGCAGAGCCTCGGTATTGTCGCTTTGCGATTGCGAGAGAAGAGCTTGCGCTTCGCCATCTGCTTTGATGCGATAGACCACTCGGGCTTCATCGGGCATCGTCTTGAGAAGTGCCTCGACTTCATTTGCAAGCGCTGTATAGAGGCGACCATCGCCCGAGCGAAGGACATCGCCCGATTCGTCGAGGATTCGTTGCCATAGAACGGAGGCGAGATCGAAGCGTTTGTTTTGGGCGAATTGGCTCGCGCGTTCGAGGAGGCGTTCAAGCTCGCGATCGGTCTTGAGTGAAGCGCCGCCGGGGAATTTGGTTTCGCTATCTTTGGCGGCGGCGTCATCCGCTGAGCTCGACGCGGGTTTTACGCCAATGACACCCATTGGCCGAGGAACGGTCGAGATGCGCCCAGTTCGCTGCGCGAGTGCTGAACTGGAGACTAAGCATTGCAGCGCCGTCAGAAGCAATAGCGCGGTGATGAGTGACCGGAAAAACCTTGTTGGCTGGTTCATTATCGATTCCTTCCGAAGAGAAGGCCGAGCAATTGCTCCGCGCCGAGTACCGCGAGGAGTAGCCAAAGCAAATACCACCACGTCTCTTGTTGAGCGCCGCGAATGCCCGCTTCCGAGGCCCCTTCACTAGCGACAATGCGGACGCGCGAGCCAACATCGCGGCGAAATTCACTTTCGTTGACGCGGCTCAGGTGCCCTTCAGTCGGGTCGACATTGGCCGTGAAAAGCATCGTTTCTTCGCCGCCTTCAACACCGGACAATTGCAATTCATAGAAACCGGGTAAGTCGGTCGTTTCATAGTTGATACGCCATAACGATGTATTCTTCACCGTCGTCACCTTGGGCGGACCAGAGGTGGGCTCGGCTTCAACAGCGGCAGCCTGCACGCTGATCTTCTTGGCGTCGGGGCGAGCAATCGAAGCTTCCAGCCGATGTTGAGTTAGATCGACCCACTGCTTGATCGGCTGAGAGACACGAACGAGCCCGGCGTTGGCATTATTGCCGGCGAGATGGCGAACCAGTTCCTGCATACAAAAGACATAACTCGGATCATCAGGCCAGTTCGACCAATCACCATCGAGCGTAACCGCGAACGCACAAACACGGCCCAGTCCGAATGGCTTTTCGGCGACTGCGATCGAGTGCTCGAGATCACTGAGCCGAACGGGAATTGATAGTTTCGAGTTCTTGATGTCGCCGGGCGTTGCTGTGTTCCAGAAGCGAAAGATCTTCACGTCTTTGAGAAACGGATTGCCTGCGCCCTCAAAAACCTGGAAGGCGGGATTGTTTTGATCTTCGATGGTGAAGTGAACCCACTTCTCTTCTGTCTCGTCGCCCAAGATACCGCGGAGCTCAAACGGCGCAAGACCATTCCCGCCTTTGTAGAGCTTCTGATTGAAATAGTCCTCTTCGACCTGGTCACCCGGCGCGAGGATCAAACTCCCGCCGCTTCGGACCCATTCCTCGAGCGCCCCAATGCGTTCATCCGAAAGCCGGAACACATTACAGAGAAAGATCACTTGGTAGCGATCGAGCGAAATCGAATCGAGCTCCGTTTCTGTCGCCACTTTCACAGCGACACCAGACCGAAATTCACCGCGAGGTGAAAGTCCTCGACGAAGGAAAAACGTTTCCGCTCGACCAAAAGTCGCCGAAGGATCACCGTCGACGAGTAGCGCAGGGATTCCCCCCATCAAGCGGGCAGGAAAAGAGGACTGGCTATCCAGCGCAAGTCGATCCGCAACTTCAGGGCGAGTCGAGCGTGCCTCGGCTTTGATTCGCACCGGCGGCAATGATTTCATGCCCCCTTCATCTTCCTCCTTAATCGGCGCGACGAACGTATAGCTAAAGGTCGCGGTTGCTGTCCCTTTAGCTGGGATCGATTCAATCTCCCGCAGAAGCGGAGTCGCATCGCCGACGACAAGGCGAACTTCCACATCTTCAATCGCCTTCGAAGAAGGATTCGCGACGGTCACATCAAACCGCTGTTCAACGCCGGCGACGACAGAGCCTTCCGAACGGACGTCCTGCACGATCAAATTTTCATCACTGCCCTGGCCGACATCGATTACAAAGCAGCCGCTCGCGATTTTAGCGATTCGTTCCAATACTCGCTTCGGCTGCCCCGCCCCATCGCCCGGAGCAGGCGCATTCCAATCGCGGTCGCGCATATCGGAAATCACATACACAACGCGATTGACATTCTTCGGCTGCGAGTTGATGTACTGCTCGACCTCTTGGAGCGCCGCGCCGATATCAGCCGACTTTGAAGAAGGCTGGAGCGTGTTGAGTTCCGCGACGATCTCGTCCTGCGTTGTAGCGTTTACGACATTGCCATTGCGAATCCGCTCTTCCGGCGCCGTCGTGGTCAAAATGGTGAGCGAGTTGTTGCTGCGGTCGGTCGCCAACGCCCTAACCATCCGAGTCAGGCTTTCTTTCGCCTGATCAAAGGCGGTTTCGTTGTCCTGGGTTGCTTGCATGCTGAGTGAGTCGTCGAGGATCACAATTCGTTCGAAGTCATTGGAGCCGAGTAAATTACCGGTCCACTGGCTCGGCATGAAGGGACGGGCGAGGACCATACCAATTAGAAAAACGGCAAGGCAGCGAAGGAGGAGGAGGAGCAAGTTTTCGATTAGGATGCGACGACGATTCTTGCGCTCAGCTTCGAGCAAAAATTCCATCGCCGCCCATTCGATCGTTCGAAAGCGACGACGATTGAACAGGTGAATCAGAATGGGCACGGCGATGGCCGCCGCCCCGGCCAGAAATAGGCCCGGGCTTACCATCCAACCACCCAGCGCTTCAAGCGCACCCATTCAATCAGTCCTTTCCTTGCGACGCGAAACGATTTAACGCCTCGTGAGTCGTCTCCGTGTTTTTTGGCGGAAGCTCAGGTAGCCAGCGAGGGCCGCGTCGAGCGGGTCTTTTGTATTGAGCAGCAAATAATCGACGCCTGCGGTCGCGCAGGCTTTGCGGGTGCCTTCGAGAAAACGCCCGACCGCTTCGAGGTAACTGGCACGCAGCGCCCGAGGCTCGGTGTGCAATTGCGCGTCATGTTCGAGGCCTTTGAAGAGCGTGTTTTCCTGAAAGGGGAAAGTCAGTTCATCATCGTGCATGACGTGGAGAACAATCACTTCGTGGTTTCGCAACCGAAACTGGGAGAGCGAGTCACTCAGGATGGTCGGATTCACAAACAAGTCGGAGACGATCACCACCATGCCGCGACGGCCAATTCTCCCCGCCAGCGATCGAAAGACATCGCCCACCTCGGTTTGATGGTCGCACTTGAGCTGATCAAGTTCGTGCAGCATCAACTTGAGATGGTTGGGATGCGTGCTCGGCGGAAAATGCTTGTCGATCTTGGTATGAAAAGTTACGAGACCGACGGCATCTTGCTGCTGCTGCAGCAGATAGGCGAGCGAGGCTGCGGCGGTGGCCCCATGATCAAACTTGCTCCACTGCTCCGCTTCGCCATACTTCATCGACTTGCTCACGTCGAGCAAAATCGTGCATTTGAGGTTCGTTTCCTCTTCGTACTCTTTGATGTAAAGCCGATCGGTCTTCGACCACACTTTCCAGTCAATATGCCGGATATCATCGCCAGGCGTATATTCGCGGTGACTCGCAAACTCAACCGCAAAACCGTTGTAGGGACTGCGATGCTGGCCCGTGAGAAATCCTTCGACGACGAGCCGCGCGCGAATGTCCATCCGCTTGGTGCGGTCGAGCACCTTGGCGCTTAGATATCGACTCGGCGCGGTCGAAGCCATATTCAAATCGTCCTAGAGCTCGTGGGTCGTCGGCTTAAGCAAATGCGGCGGCAAGCTTGGGAGCGATCTCATCCCCTTCGCGCCGCGCCGGCGTTTCTTCAAGGAGCCGCGAGATGACCTTGTCAGAAGTCATCCCCGCCGACTCGGCATTGAAGTTAGTGATGACGCGATGGCGCAGCACCGGCAACGCGACGGCTTTGATGTCGTCGACCGAAGCATGGAAGCGACCTTGAAGAATCGCGCGAGCCTTGGCGCCGAGCAGAAGGAACTGCAAACCGCGCGGGCCAGCACCCCAGCTTACCCAGTCTTTCACGAAACTCGGTGTCTCGCCTTCATGCACTCGCGTGGCGCGAATGAGTCGAAGCCCATAGTGAATAACATGTGGCGCGGCGGGCACTTGTCGCACCAGCTGTTGAAGACTCAAGATTTCTTCGCCGGTCAGCACCTCGGTGACCTTCGCGATGATCGTCGAGGTCGTCGATTCGGCGATCTTGAACTCTTCGTCGTACGAAGGATAAGTCACAAATATCTTGAACATGAAGCGATCTTGCTGCGCTTCAGGGAGCGTGTAGGTGCCTTCTTGCTCAATCGGGTTCTGCGTTGCAAGAACGAAGAAGGGCGCCGGCAGCGGATGGCGAGTGCCGCCGATCGTGACCTGCTTCTCCTGCATCGCCTCGAGGAGCGCGGCCTGCGTCTTGGGGGGCGTGCGGTTGATTTCGTCCGCGAGAATGATATTCGCGAAAACGGGTCCCTTAAGGAACCGGAAGGCGCGCGAGCCGGTCGCCTTATCTTCTTGAATCACTTCGGTGCCGGTGATGTCGGACGGCATCAAGTCGGGCGTGAATTGAATACGGCTAAACTGCAGCTGCAAGCTTTTGGCGAGTGTGCTCACCATCAAGGTCTTGGCGAGACCAGGAACGCCTTCAAGCAGGGAGTGGCCCTGGGCGAAAATGGCGATGAGCAACTGCTCGATCACGGCATCTTGGCCAACGATAACTTTGCTCAGCTCCCCTCGAATCGCCTGGTACGACTTTTTCAAATGCTCCACGGCGGCAACGTCTTCGTGCGTGGCCGAAGGGGCGGCGTGATCATGCTGCATGCTCGTGAGCCTTT
>JBKJSI010000273.1:0-5952 GCA_046595915.1 Pirellulaceae bacterium | reverse complement strand
CTTAGATGCCGCCAACCCACCCCAGGAATCAAGTCAAGAAAGCTCAGCTTGCTAGGGACTCGGTTTTCCCTCCTACACTCAGCTATTACTCCGGCGGAAACAATCCAAAAAGTTGCTCGGCCTCGCGAATCTTGAGCTTTCGATCATGGTTAAAGTTGAGCAACAGTGAAGTAGCGCGCCCTGTCGCAGTCTTGGCGATCGAGGAATATTTTTCGAATTCAAAATGGTCGCTCCGCCGCTGCCTCCGAGAATGAAATAGCGCAACGACATCTTCCGCCTTCGGATCGATGGCTGACGTTCGATCGGATTTTTGAAGATTACAGCTGGGGCAGGCCAAGGCAAGATTTTCGAAGGCGTCATCGCCGTCGCGACATATTGGAACGACATGTTCAATGTGAAAAGTCGCCCCCTGCAACCATTGGTGCATTTGGCAATACTCGCACCGGTTTTTCGCGCGATCTCGAACGCGAGTATCGATCGCTGAGTCACTCAAGGGCGACGCCCAAGTAGACGGAGCGCTTCTGCACGAACGAGCGAAATCGATTCGCTCATTTCCACCAGGGAGAAGAGCTCCTCCCGTTCGGAATTGGAAAGCTGGCCTTCATTATTGCGCGCCATCAGCCCTTGGATTCGCTGATCGGTTCGTTCTGGAAATCTCAATCGGCTGACCGATTCGACCCACTCCGGCGATGCATTCATTACTGATTGCTCCATTTCAATAGCAGCAAACTGATCACCCTATTCTAGCGTCTACTCCCCAAGAGCAATGTTCGGATTCAGCAGAAGCAACCGCCAAAGAGAACCCCTTTTTTCATCACCTCGCGCACACCCAATCACCCCAATTCGAGATTCCCAACTGCCAACTCCCTACCTCCACCCCTCCCCATCTTAGATGCCGCCAAACCACCCCAGGAATCCAACCAAAAAAACAATCCAACCCCTACCAACCAAAACCAGCATTCCCCCCCCTCCGTGTTCTCTGTGCCTCTGTGTTTCAAATAAGAATTCAAAAAAACGCACACCAAATGGCGCCACCCCACACCTATGATTTCAAAAGGCGCACTCCCTCCCTCCCCCTTCGTGACTTCGAGCCTTCGTGGTGAAAGAAATGAACCCCAACCTGACCATCTGGATCACCTGCCAAAACAAGCCCTTTTCCAATACCAATTTGCACCTGCAACCGCGCCCGTTTTCGGCCACCAACGGCCAGCTGCAGCCACCTGCCACGAGAGCCAGCCACCTCGGCCACCAGCCACCAGCCACCAGCCTTACCTACAAAAGTCTCCGCCCGCCACCAACCGCCACCATCGCCACCTTCCACGAGAGCTCGCCACCGTCGCCACCACCGCCACCAACTTTCCTCTTCCTCGGCTTGCGCGAGATCCTTGCGGCCCACCGTGAGCGCTCAAGCCCGCAACCCGACATACCGAAAATCACCCCCTTTTTCACACGCCCGCGCGCACCCAATCCCCAACTCACGTGTCCACTTACCCATCCCCCGTGGGCAAACAAAACGCCTTTGCCGAGCCAACCCTCGACCCAAGCCGTTTGTGGATTTCAGGTTAAATCGGTCCGGCCTAGCTCGACTGGCGGTTTTCCAGCCGTTATGGTGAAGGCTCGTGCCGACCAAGGCGCACGCCCGCCATTTCAAATGGCCCCTTAACCTGGAGACACTGCCCTCAACACTTCGCACCCCCAAGCAACAGAGATCCCGTCCACTGCGGCGGAGCCCGCAAAGGCAACAGATACGCCCCCAACGTACCTGACCTCTCAATGCACGGAGCCAAGTCCATGGTAGCCAGAATCCTTCAACGACCCACCCTCGTCATCAACCGAAATTGGCAGCCCGTCAACGTCGCCACCGTTGCCCGGGCGCTAACTCTCGTTTGGAATCGCACCGCCCAGGTCATCGACCCCGACAGCTTCCAGCTCTACGACTGGGAGGATTGGTCGCAGCTCGCGCCCAAGGATGGAGAGCCCTTCATCCAAGCCGTAACGCGACGCTTCCGTGCGCCCGAGGTAATTTCTCTTTCGCACTATGACCGCGTTCCCACAGCCGTCGTCGCCTTCAGCAGGCGCAACCTGTTCACACGCGATCATTACACATGCCAATACTGCGGCGATCAGCCCGGCAGCTCCGAGCTGACGATCGACCACGTCATCCCCCGCTCGCGCGGAGGTTTGTCGACGTGGGAGAACTGCGTCCTGGCATGCGTCGAGTGCAACAAGAAAAAAGCGGACCGCACCGTCGAGCAATCGCACATGCGCCTCCGCAAAAAGCCCATCCGTCCAAGATGGCGCCCCTTGTACGCCTCAAGCGGCTTCCGCATAGAAAGCTGGTCGAAATTCCTCAGCGAAGCCTACTGGAACGCCGAAATCGAAGCCTAGGTTTCAGACGCCACTCAATAGCCCTGCAAGGTACAATACCTGCAGGGCTATTTTTTTGAAGGAAAATCAAATGGCGACGGTAATACTCGATCAACACCTCGCTGATTGTCTGATTGCCGAGCGCAAGCGGCTTCGCCATGATCGTCGCGACGAAGTATGGGAAGGCATTTACATGATGGCTCCGGCGCCGCGAGACTTGCATGCTCAGATTGTCTCAGACTTGATAGGGATACTAAAGCCAGTCATCGAGTGGCGTGGCCTTGGAAGCGTTCGCCACGAAGCCAATATCAGCAATCGCATCATCGGATGGGAAAAGAACTATCGAATTCCTGACGCTTGCGTGATGCTCAAGGGCGGCAAAGCTAAGAATTACGACACATTCTGGCTTGGAGGACCTGATTTCGTTGTTGAGGTCCGTAGTCCCGATGAGGATCCGTACAAAAAGATTGCTTTCTACGGCTCGATAGGCGTGCGAGAACTCTTGGTAGTTGATACCGATCCCTGGAAGCTCGAACTTTTTCGCCTGACAAACAATGAGTTGAAATTAGCCGCCGAAGTGACGCTGGGGTCGACGGAGTTTGATAGTGAGGTCATTCCATTTCGATTTGGCCTGGCCGCTGGCCCCGAACGGCCTGTTCTCGTCGTCACCAACACCGAAACCGCTGAATCCCGCCGCTTCTGAAGTCGGGTTTGCACCCAGTATTGCATCCGCTCCAGCCATTCACTAACTTACTCCCCATCGCGCCCGAAGATCGGGCTGCAATGGATGGCGCCGCTCGATTGGCTGGGCATTCCGCTTCTTGCATCGGTCGGAATTTGCGTCATGCGCCGCGCCATCCCTCGCGCTCGCGCCGGCTTTACGCTGGTCGAGCTGCTCGTTGTCATTGCCATCATCGGCATCTTGGTTGCTCTGTTGTTGCCTGCAGTCCAATCCGCCCGCGAATCCGCACGGGCGATGAGTTGTAAAAACAATCTCAAGCAGCTCAGCCTCGCGATGCACAACTATCACGGCACCTATGCCGTGTTCTCCTTCGGCTGGAGCGATCGCGGCCAAGGCTGGTCGGCGGCGATCTTGCCGCAGATCGAACAGCAAGCGATTTTCGACACGCTCGAATGGGCCGAAGGAAATAACTGGGAAGACGTCGGCACGCCAAACCAGCGCGCCTGCGAGACGGTGATCTCCGTTTTCCGCTGCCCGAGCATGGCGGTCACCGAGCACAAAGCCGCAACCGGCATCGCTCAGCGCGTCCCCGCGAGCTACCGAGGCGTCGCCTCATCGACCGCGACCTCCGACGATGAAAGCACTTGCATCAACGGCCGCTCGATGGAAGACCTCGACCTCGAAGGCATCTTCTTCGGGTGCAGCAAGGTGACTTTCGGCTATCTCACCGATGGCTCGACGAACACCTTCATGTTCGGGGAATCCTATTTCGACGAAGTGTTCCTGCAAGACAACAATGAAATGGACTTCTGGTACATCGGCTCGCCGCAAATCGATCCCTGGAACTGCGCCGGCACCAATATCGCCACCGACTTCAGCGAATTCGTCGGCTCAACCGGCGTGCCCTACAACGCGCGGCGAATCGCAACCACGTCTGGCTACATTAAAGAACTCTCCTTCGCCAGCTATCATCCCGGCGGCGCCCACTTCGCCATGGCCGATGGCTCCGTCCGCCTAGTGAACTACTCGATCAATCAGGCAACGTATCAAGCCCTCGGCAGCCGAAACGGCGGCGAGATCATTAGTGAGTAAGTGATGAAAAGTGTCTTGAAGGCCGCGCTCGCGATCCTATTGCTAACAGCCGCAGCTGGTTGTGGTGAAAAAGCGATGGACTATGCCTCGCTCAACCTCGTCCTCGTCAGCGGCACCGTTAAGCTCGATGGTTCACCGCTCGCCAATGCCCGCGTACGATTCGTCGACGAAAACGGCTCAGGCTCGGAGGGAATAACCGATTCGGCGGGCCGATACTCCCTGCGATATGACAGCAACCGTCTCGGAGCTAAGCCCGGAAAGAAGAAGGTAAAAATCACAACTGCCGCCGAGACAGCCGCTGATGACCCGGATGCTATTAGCAAGAGCGAAAAAGTTCCCGCCAAATACAACTCGGCGACGGAACTCGAAGTCGAAGTCACCAGCGAGCAAACCGCCTACGATTTCGCGCTGACCACTTCTTAATACGACGATTGCGTGCGACAGAGTGACCTCGCGCGGCGCCTTGTGCGGATCGTAACGATCTTGCCGATCGCTGGTCCTAGCACGAATTCGTGGGGTACACTTGCTAACTCGCCGGCACAGCGCCGTCGACCGCGCCCACGAGTCGGCAAAGAAGCGATGATCCACGTTCGCGAACTCACGAAGTCCTACAACGATCTCCAGCGCGGACAGTTCTACGCGCTGAGAGGGATCAGCTTCGACGCAGCGCAGGGCGAAATCTTCGGTCTCCTCGGCCCCAATGGCGCCGGCAAAACGACCGCGCTACGAATCCTCTCGACCGTGCTCCGCCCCAGCTCGGGCATGGCGACAATTAATGGCTACGACGTTTCCACTCAGCCTGCCCAAGTCCGCCATCAAATCGGTTTCGTTTCGGCCAACACCGCCGTTTACGACCGCATGACCGCCTACGAAATGGTCATCTACTTCGGTCGTCTTTATGGCGTTGCCGAAGAAGTCCTTCGCGACCGCATCGAGACGATCTTCGAACGCCTTCAGATGCGCGAGATTCGCGACCGGCTTGGCGCCAAAATGTCGACCGGCATGAAGCAAAAGGTTTCCATCGCCCGCGCGCTCGTGCATGACCCGCCGGTCCTCGTTTTTGACGAAGCCACCTCCGGGCTCGATGTCCTCGCCGCTCGGGCGCTGCTCAAAACCATCGGTGACCTTCGCGACCATGGCAAATGCGTGATCTTTTCGACCCACATCATGCGCGAAGTCGAAAAACTCTGTAATCGCATCGCGATCATGCATCGTGGAGCGATCCTCGCCGCCGGCACACTGCCGCAACTACTCGAAATGCACCCGGCCGAAGATTTCGAAGAACTTTTTTTCCAGCTTATCCAGCGGCATGAAGAACAAGTCGCCGCGAAAGAGCTACAAGCGATCGCTGCGGGAGCTGGATGAGCATGCAATCGCGCAACATTTTTTTGATCTTCCGTCGCGAGCTACTCGATCAGCTTCGCGATCGCCGCACGCTCTTCACCATCGCTGTGCTTCCGGTGCTGCTCTATCCGATCATGGGCGTCGCCATGATGCAGATCCTTCAGTTCCGCCGCGAGCATGCTACCCGCGTCCTTGTCGTCGGCGCCGAAAACCTGCCCACCAAGCCGGCGCTCGCCACGAAAGAAAATCGCTTTCATCCCGATCTCGCAACCGAGGCGGAAGCTCAACTCCTGCCGATCGAAACTGAGTCAATCGAAAACTGGAATAAGACCTGCGAAGGCAAAGATGCAGCGACGATTTCCGAGCACCTGCGGAGCAGAAACTGCGACGCGGCGATTATTGTCACGCCCGAACTTGCCAGTGCTCTCAAACCCGATAGCGAAACCTCGCCTACGCTGCCGATTTAT
>JBKJSI010000184.1:0-5184 GCA_046595915.1 Pirellulaceae bacterium | reverse complement strand
ATTACTCTCCGGCTTCGTCTGCCCCGCCTTATAAAAATGAGAATAAACCCCATCGCTCATGTCGTTGTTGTCAGTATCCAAATCACCGCCATAAAAAATCGCCAGCCCATAACCGCGATCGATCACTTGCTCGATGCACCAAACATCGGTCTGTCGCCCGCGATCCACTTCCGATGCCTTGTTGGATTTGTCACCCGTGCAGCTCTCATAAATCCACTGCTCCGGGATAGCAATTTGCGGATGCTTAATCGCCGAATGGTTCCCACAAAAATTCACCGCCACAAAACTCGGAATCTTCCCCTGAACTTTGTTCGGCGTCGCAATCAAGAGACGAAAGCCCGCCTTCTGATCCGCGCCAAACTTCAGTTGCACTTCCCGCAGCGTCGCCTTGCCGCCAAGCGCCATGCCATCGCGAAACAGCTCCGTCGCCGTCACCTTCTCCGGCCTCCCAGGCGCAAACCCATACATATACTGCTGCGCCAGTCGCAATATCTCCGGCCGACGCTTGCCAAACCAGTCTTCTTTTGACTTGACGACCTCGCCCGTCAATGTCTTGAGAGGGTCGGGCATTATGGGCTTTTTTTCTGCTTTCATTATTTGCAGTTGGGGGGCGTTTTTTGGTTTTGCTTTTGTGTCATTACTGGTAGGCGTTTGTTGAGACATGACTGGCTCGGCGAACTGTGCTAGTCCGAGTAACGTAATCAAAGAAAGAAGCGGAAATGCGTAACGCGGTAGCAGCATAAATCATGCTCCGAGGGAGGGGCGGCGTAGAGGCGCAGGCCAAAAGTACCGGTATTTCGGGCACCAGAGTTTAACCCTACCGCGCCCCGCGTGCCAACTTCCCGCCAATCTCGCTGTACTCCTTGTCTTCCCGCGCTTTGACACGCGCGCCGCCAACCGTCACACTCCATAAATCCCCCTCTCCCATCAATCCCTCCCAGATGCGGCGGCGGGCAACCTCTCGCGATGTTCGAAACCATGGAATCGGTTTGCACTTCCGCTAAAACCATCCTGCGCCGCGCAGGGTCGTTCCTTTTTCTCACGCTGCTAATGCTTGCCGCCGCGCTGCGTTCGAATGCCGCCACCGTCGGCGACGTCGCCTGGAAGGTGCATGTCGATAAACCGGATCTGCTGAAGCTCGAAGCCCAGGTCTATCTCGAAAAAGGCGACAAACACGTCCGCGTCTATTTGCGCCGCATGGCGATCGAAGGCGGCCAAACCCGCGACATGTCGATTCATAACGTCGCCTCCAAGAAATCAAAACCCTTTCTCGAACAATCCTGCAGCGGGCGCTTCTTCGAAGTCCGCGAAGCCGAAGTCAAAAATATCAACTTTGAAGTCAGCCGCGCCGACCTCACCGGCGACGGCCTCCATCGCCTCGAAGAAGCCGCGTTCATCCTCGAACTCGAATCGCGCGGCAAAATCATTCTCTCGATGCAAATCGACCGCCCCGCGAAGACCATCTTCCCCGAGCAAAGCGAACTCCGCATGGCGTCGCTCGGACCTGGTCTTACCCAAGCCGAACTAAACGCCTTCGAACTCGAACTCGATTCCCGCCTCAAAACCGATCCTTCTGATTTGAACACCCGCGCTTCCCGCGCCCGAATCAGTGTGAGTTTTGATTCCAAGGCTCACAAACGCGCCCTCGGCGAAACCGTCATCGAATCGATCTGCTTCGTCACCAACCGCACCAAAATCGCCCCGCCCCCCAAGAGCAAAAAGTGGACCGACACCTTCAGCTCCGAAGTCGGCGAGAAGCTCACCTATGGCCGCGTCGATGTCGCCATCCCCGCACAGGTCATTACCGGTTCCTTCAAAAAGAACTCCGCGATTCCCGTTGATCCGCTGATCGTCGCGCCCAAACTCGAACTGAATGATTTCAATCAAGAAGCCCTGCACGAACTGCTCGCCGGCGCCAGCGACGACGATGTCATCATCTATGTTCATGGCTACAACAACACCTTCGAAGAAGCCCTCCAACGCGCCGCGCAGCTCAAGCATGAGCTCAAGTTCGAGGGCAGCGTCATCGCCTTTTGCTGGCCCTCGCTAGGCGAAACCTTCGTCACCCGCTCGATCGAAGCCGCCCAGAAGAAGCCTTCCCTAGTCGACCGTATGGTCAGCCCCCTCTCAAAGCCCTACCTCCGCGATTGGGGCATCGCCGCCCAAAGCCAAACCGCGCTCGCCACGGTTTTAAAGCAACTACTAGAACGCCGCCGCGAGTCAGGCGGCACCGCCCGCGTTCATCTCTTAGCCCACAGCATGGGCAACCGCGTCGCCCTCGGCGCGCTGCATCAACTGGAACTCGACGGCCTCTTCTGCGACCAACCCGAGCCCTTCGAAAATGTAGTGCTCTTAGCGCCCGACGTCTCGGTGGCCGACTTCGAATATTGGCGCGCCTCCGCAACCCGCGCCAGCTGCCGCCTCACCCACTATTACTCGACCGAAGATGTCCCGCTCATGCTCTCCCAAAAAGTAAACCGCGACCTCCGCGCCGGACTATGCCAAGTCAACTGCGCCTGCGGCGAAGACTACGACACCGTCTGCGTCGACGAAATCAACTCCTACTTCAGCGGCCTAGGCCACCTCTACTACGGTAACTCAAGAGTAGTCCTCCGCGATCTCTATTACCTCGTAGTCCTAGGAATGCCAGCCACCGGCCGAGGCTTCCACCTCCAACCCTCCGCCCTAGAAAAAGACCAAAGCTTCCCGGTTTATCGGTTTATGAAAGAAAAATAGCCCTCGCGACATTGTCGCCTTTCGCTCCGCCGAAAGGACGCTCCTCGCAACCAGCGTACGTTCACCGGCGAATTACACCAACAAAATCGACGATGCGCGGAGAGCGTCCGAGCTTTTACTCCAAGCCTTCAACACGACGCCAATAAGAAGGGCTATACAAAGCGTACTACCACGAGTCCTACGCATTTAGATACGATCAGTAAACCGCCACTCAAAAATGACTTCTTCAGGCTTCGCAGGTAGATACAATCAATCTATGCTTGAAGTGAGCCGCATCCTATCGCAAATCGAGGCTGGAGATCGGATCGCCGCCGATCAATTATTGCCGCTCGTTTACGATGAACTGCGTCAACTCGCTGCCGCACATTTAGGCCGCGAAAAACCGGGACAAACGCTTCAGGCCACGGCTTTAGTACATGAAGCCTACTTAAAACTGATAGGCGGCGACGCCAATCTTTCTTTTGCAGATCGCAAACATTTCTTCGCCGCCGCCGCCCAAGCGATGCGCAGAATCTTGATCAACGGCGCCAACCGTAAGCAAAGACTCAAGCATGGAGGCGAGATTCAGCGGATCGATTTCGACGAACAACTTGCCCTCGATAAGTCGCCAGATACGGAAATCATCTCGCTCGACGCCGCGCTCCGTCGGCTCGAAGAAATCGACGGCGAGGCCGCCGAAATCGTTCATCTGAAATACTTCGCCGGGCTCTCGTTGCCGCAAATCGCGGAAGTCCTGGCTCTCTCGCCTCGAACCGTCGACCGCCGCTGGGCCTACGCTCGAGCCTGGCTTCACTGTGAGCTGCAAAAATAGGTGCTCCTATCACAACCCGCTGCGTAAGCGAGGGATTCGGCCGCAGTCCCTCGCTTACGCAGCGGGTGTGGATTGGTTTTGTCAGGCGTTCAAAGACTTAAAGGCGCCAAATCGGCTTCGTTAGAAAAAGATGCAAAATATTTGGCGTGGTTCGCAGGGAAAAATTGCTTAGCTATTGGGGCGAGGCTGTCGCTTGGCGGCTTGATTGTCGCGAGCGACGCCTTCGAGGACATTAACCTGGAAATCACGGTGTAGGACGCAGCTCCGGATCTCCTGCATCACGAGCTAAGCCACAGCGGGCATCAAAAAACATGAATGAACGAGACATTTTCGAAGCCGCGCTAGACCTGAGTGATCCCGTCGAACGTCAGAAGTTTCTTGCTCAGGCGTGCGGCGAAGAGGCCGAGCTTCGAAATCGAGTCGAGGCATTGCTCGCCGCCCATGAAAAGGCAAAATCGTTTCTCGCAGGCTCCCCCTTCGAGCAAAATTCGCCAACCTGGGAAGCGCCGCAGCTCGCGAAAATCGGCAGTTGGGTCGGACCTTACAAGTTGCTACAGCAAGTCGGCGAAGGCGGCATGGGGCTCGTCTTCATGGCGGAGCAAAGCGTACCCGTTCGGCGACGCGTGGCCGTAAAAATCATCAAGCCTGGCATGGATACCAAGCAAGTCTTGGCGAGATTCGACGCCGAGCGACAAGCACTCGCAATGATGGATCATCCGAACATCGCCCGAGTCCTCGATGTCGGCGCGACCGTCGATGGCCACCCCTACTTCGTCATGGAACTCGTCAACGGAACTCCCATCAACCAATACGCCGACGAGCACCATCTTGATTCACGGGAACGGCTGGAGTTATTCATTCCGGTCTGCGAAGCCATTCAACACGCGCATCATAAAGGGATCATTCACCGCGACCTGAAGCCAAGTAATATTCTGATCGCGCTCTACGACGGCCGGCCCGTGCCCAAAGTCATTGATTTCGGCATCGCCAAAGCGGTGGATCAAAGACTGACCGAGCGAACCCTGTTCACGGCGCTGGGCCAGGTGGTCGGCACGCTCGAGTACATGAGCCCCGAGCAGGCAACCCGCAATCAACTCGATATCGACACCCGCTCGGACGTCTACTCCTTAGGCGTCGTGTTGTATGAACTCCTGACCGGGGAGACCCCTCTCGATCGACAGCGGCTTCGTACTGCGGCTTGGGATGAAATCCTGCGCATGATTCGCGAAGAGGAGCCTCTGCATGCCAGCGCGCGCTTGAGCAGCAGCGACCGCCTCCCTTCGATCGCCGCGAATCGCCGAACCGAGCCCGCCAAGCTGAGCGCCCTGCTGCGAGGGGAACTCGATTGGATCGTCGCCAAATCTTTGGAAAAAGACCGTAACCGTCGCTATGAATCGGCGAGTCAACTTGCGTCCGATGTTCGGAACTACTTGACCGGCGACACCGTGATCGCGAGCCCTCCCTCATCGATCTATCGACTTCGTAAATTCGTCGTTCGACATTGGCGTTCCGTCGCCACGCTCTCACTATTGTTTGCCTTGCTGGTTCTCGGCATCGTCGGAACGAGTTGGCAAGCCGGGCGCGCGATGATCTCAGAGGCGAGAGCCACGAAGTCACTCGACTCGGAAAAGAAAGCC
>JBKJSI010000684.1:0-3861 GCA_046595915.1 Pirellulaceae bacterium | reverse complement strand
GATGGCGCCCTCGTTCTCGCCCACAACGGCGTCATCGAAAATTTCCATATTCTTAAGACTCGCCTCCAAGACGCTGGCTACGTATTCAAGTCGGCCACCGATACCGAAGTGATTGCCCATCTCATCGATCAACACCTGAAAGAGGGCGTCATCGACCCGCGCGCAAAATCACTGGGCGAAAACCACCAAAAATTCGCGTCAGCCATCCTTCGCTCACTCGACCAACTTCGCGGCACCTATGGCCTCGCGATTCTCTTCCGCGATTGTCCCGAAGCAATCTTCGCCGCCCGCCTCGGCAGCCCCCTCGTTCTCGGCATCGGTCAAGGCGAGAACTTCATCGCTTCGGATGCCGCGCCGCTGATTGGCAACACCCAGAAAATCGTCTACCTCGCCGATCACCAAATGGCCGTCGTCACGAAGGACGCCGTTCGAGTGCTGCACCGCGAGCAGGGCCACGTCACGCACAACGTCCAAAAGCTCGAAACGAGTCTCGGCGACGTCGACTTAGGCGGCTTCGCTCATTACATGCACAAGGAAATCCACGAGCAGCCCGAGTCGCTCGAAAACTGCATGCGCGGTCGCCTGCACGATGAAGACGCAACGGCCGTCTTCGGCGGCCTCAATCTCTCGCCCCAAGATTTACAGGGCGTCAAACGCATCATCCTCACCGCCTGCGGCACTTCGTGGCACGCCGCGCTCGTCGGCGAATATCTCATAGAAGAACTCGCACGCATCCCGGTCGAAGTCGAATACGCCAGCGAATTGCGTTACCGCAATCCACCGCTCGAATCAGGCACGCTACTTTTCGCGATCACCCAAAGCGGTGAAACCGCCGATACCCTCGCCGCACTGCGCGAGATGAAGCGCAAAGGCCATCCGGCGCTAGCCATTTGCAATGTCGTCGGCAGCACCATCGCTCAAGATGCCTTCGGCGGGATCTACCTCCATGCCGGACCAGAAATCGGCGTCGCCTCAACCAAAGCCTACACCGCCCAGTGCCTCGTCATGGCGATGCTTGCCCTCTACTTTGGCCGCATGAAGCACATGAGCTTCCAAGCAGGCCAACGAATCATCCAAGGCATGCGTGCTCTGCCTGATAAAGTTCGCGAAGCCCTGAAGTGCGAAGACGAGGTTCGCAAGGTCGCCGAAAAATATGTCGACGCCACGACCTTCCTTTATCTCGGCCGCCAACACAATTTCCCCACCGCCCTCGAAGGCGCACTCAAGCTAAAAGAAATCAGCTACATCCACGCTGAAGGCTACCCCGCAGCCGAAATGAAGCACGGCCCGATCGCGCTCGTAGATAAACTCACCCCCAGCGTCTTCATCATGCCGCAAGGCTTTGTCTACGACAAAGTCATGTCTAACCTCGAAGAAATCAAAGCCCGCGGCGGCCCCGTGATCGCCATCGTCAGCGAAAAAGACAAACGCATCTGCGAACTCGCCGACGACGTGATCCTCGTCCCGCACGTCGAAGAATTCCTACAACCGATCGTAGCCTCGATCCCGCTACAACTCTTGGCCTACCACATCGCTCTCCTAAGAGGCTGCGACGTCGACAAACCCCGCAACCTGGCAAAGAGCGTAACGGTGGAGTAGACCGTTGGAGTCCCGCCTTCAGGCGGAATGCAGTGCAAAAGTACTTAACCTCATCAAAATCGCTAGTCAAACACCTCAACCTCTGCCAAAATCCTTGGACCGATATCTCACTCCATTCCGCCTAAAGGCGGGACTCCAGCGGGAGTAGTTCTTAGTGAATACCGAGTCATTTGGCGCCCGGACCATGTACCGCTCGCGAGGAATGACTGTGCAGCAGAGGGAGGAAGCTCTAGCGGAGCGAAGGACTCATCGGCGACCCTGGCATGGTCCGCCGCATTACGAAGGCGAAGCACAAGTATTCATGGTCACGGCAGCGTGTTATGAGCATGCGCCCTTCATCGGGAAAAGTCCGAACCGAATGGCGGAATTCGAGGCCCAGTTGCTGGAAACAGTGGAATCTGCTGCAAACCCAATCTTCGCATGGGTAATCCTGCCAAATCACTACCACGTCGTTGCTCAAGTTCCGGAAATGAAGCGATTGCTGAAAGAACTCGGGCTCCTTCATGGCCGCACATCTTTTGAGTGGAATGGCGCAGAAGGCACACGTGGCAGAAAGGTTTGGCATCGAGCGGCGGAAACAGCGATGAAATCAGAGAGGCATTTTTTTGCAGCCGTCAACTATGTCCTTCACAACCCAGTGCGACATGGCTATGCCGTTAAATGGCAAGACTGGCCTTATTCCTCTGCTGAGAAGTACTTAACGGAATTAGGCGCGAATGAAGCAAAACGACGATGGCTAGAGTACCCAATCCTGGATTTCGGAAAGGGTTGGGATGAACCGGCGCTGTAAATGCGCGAAAACCTTACTGTCTAAAAAGAAAATCTGTCTGTTGGAGTCCCGCCTTCAGGCGGAATGAAGTGCAAACACGCATTCCAGCAAAGCCGGCCAATTCCAGAACTCCAATGCATTGCAAGTTGGAGTCCCGCCTTTAGGCGGAAGGAAGTGAAAGTGGTATCTACTCCCAGCAGGACCGGCTGAAGCCGGAACTCCAACCAAGAAAGAGTTAACGACGCCAGTTGGTGGTGGCTAAATGGAAAAAAAGCCTTGGCCACTAAAGAAACGTCAGGCGGCAATTTGCCCCCCGATGCTTCGCGAGCGAGGTTAGAGTTCCGTTGAAGGAGAACTAGAAGCGGTCTCATCTCCTGGGTATGCTGGAAGAATCAATAGGAGGATTTCTTCATGGCAACTGTGCAACCTGCTAAGCGTCCAAGCGCTGCCGTTAGGAAGCCTCTCGAGGTGCGGCTTCCTTTAAAGGGCGTAACCTACACGGCGAAGGCATTTTGGGATTTGTGCAGACTAAATCCCGATCTCCCCTTTGAAAGAAATTCGGATGGGAGCGTTGGCATCATGACGCCAGTTGGAGGCGAAGGCTCACGGCAAAGTAGCGAAACATTCGGGCAGCTTTTTATTTGGACAAGAGCCAACGGGGAAGGAATCGCGTTCGACTCTTCGATTGGTTTCACCTTCCCAAACGGAGCCGTCCGATCCCCTGATGCTAGTTGGATTCAATCGAAGCGATGGTTCGAGATCTCAACAGAACAACAAGTCAAATTCCCGCCAATCGTTCCCGATTTCGTCGCTGAAGTCCGATCGGACTCGGACAGATTGCCCGCGCTCCAGAAGAAGATGCGCGAGTACATGGAACAAGGGGTCCGCCTTGGCTGGCTGATTGATCCCCAGTCCAAATCCGTGGAAATCTATCGCCCCAAGCAGGCGACAAAACGCATTGAAAACGCCAAGACGCTTCGCGGTGATCCGGAGTTACCCGGTTTTGTTCTGGATCTGAAGTTGGTGTGGGCGGCGAAGAAGTCGAATTGATTCCCTGCCAAGACCTTGGCCAATTGGGCCAACCAATCAGGCCAAATTTCACCGTGCGTGGCCCAATTGGCCCGAATGGCCGCATTGAGAAAACAGGCCGTTTTTGCTCTCTCTATCAGCCCTTTCATGGACGTGGCGTAAGTCTTTCAGAAACCCCAATGTGTCGAAGATGCGCCCCCAAGATGCGCTTCCGACGTGAGCGCGCACCTTGACATCTTAGCATCTTCGCAAAAACAAGCCATTTATGAGAAACCTGCCTCGCCCAGCAGGTGCGATCCAACCGCGCCCCTCAACCGTGCCCCCATACCACCGTGAGGGGGCGCGTGGGGCATCCTAGGCTGTCATTTATACACAAGTTCATCCTTGTTCTTGCCGAATGCTGCCCAGGCGAGGGAGAAGTCGAGGACGCGGCGTAGTCCGGTCCAGATCACTTGCGTTCCGGG
>JBKJSI010000256.1:0-2734 GCA_046595915.1 Pirellulaceae bacterium | reverse complement strand
ACGTTGAAATAGGTCGCGTGAAAATGCGACTCGATAAGTCCGGGAAGAATCGTGCAGCCTTTAGCGTCGATTTGCTGCGCGGTGCGGTCGGTGGGCGGTGCGCCGGCGCGGGGGCCGGCGTAGGTGATTTTTCCATTTTCGATAGCGACGAGTCCGTCCTTAATTGGCGGACCGCCGTTGCCGTCGATAAGAGTTCCGTTGGAGATGACAACTTTGCCGGTGCCGGTTTTCATGCGCACGCCTTGGGAGAGGAGGGGCTAGGCGGGGGAACTATGTGAGAGAGGGAAGCAGAGATTGTAGGAAACTATTCATCTCGTTTGCGAGGGCATCGGCGTGGGTGGCGTGGATGAGGTGGGCGGCGCCTTCGAATTTTGTGAGGCGGCAGTTGGGGGCGTGCGTTGCGAACTGTTTTGCTTCTTCGTCGGTGAGCATGCCGCCGCATTTGGGATCGGCTTGGAGGAGTAACGTTGGGCAGCGGATTTGTTCGGCGACTTGCTCTAAGTCGTAGCCATCGAGCCATTCTGCGCTGACGATGGGGTCAAGGACGCGGGGGTCGACTTGCGAGAGGTAGTTGGCATAAGTCTGGAGCGAGGCATCGTCGCGGACTTCGCAAAATTTGACTTGGACGCCATCGCTTGCGCGGCAGACGGGGAGTTCGCGGAGTTTTTTGAACAGGGTCGGGCTGTCGGGCAATGACCAAAGCAGGTCGCGGACGCCTTGGAATTGGAGATAGAAGGTCGATTCCTTAATTTTCGCGCCCATCGTGGAGAATGGCGGGTCTTCGAGGATCGCGGCTGCGACGAGAGTGGGAAAAACAGCGGCGACTTGGGCGGCGACCATCGCGCCGAGCGAGTGCCCGAAAACGATGAGCGGTTTGCGGTTGAGTGATTCCAGGAGTTGGCCGATGTGGGTGGTGTAATCATTGACTCTGTAGTCGCCGATTGAGGCGGTTGATTTTCCGTGTCCGGGGAAATCGACAGCGATCCAGCCGATTGATTTGGGTAGGCGGTCGATGATCGGTGCGAGGTCGGCGATTTGGCGGGTGACGCCGTGGAGGAGGAGGAGGGCGGGACCATCTTTTTGGCCGCCTGATTCGATGTGGAGATTTGCGATGAGGTTTGAGTTCATGCGCGGTAGCTCATCAAAGTTGCCATGCGCCGGCTATTTATTCGGAAGCAGTTCCAGCATCGAATCGCCCATCGCTGCGCCGATGCGGTTGAACCAGATCGCGCTGCCGAGATAGTGATAAGGGAAGTCGCCGCCGGTTTTTTCCCACTGCTCCTTGTTCTTTTCCCAGGTGGGGAAAAGGGCTTCGGCTTCTTTGTCGACAAGCAGGTCAGTGCGGAAGGCTTTGACGTTGCCTTTGAATTCGGGGACGTCGTTCATGGCGAGTTGGGCTTCGCGAATGACGAGCATTTCTCGCTCGGCGGGTTTGGAGCCGTTTTGGCCCATGGCGGCGATGACGAAGGGTAGCTTGGGCGATTTCAAGTCTTTGCGGACGTCGTTGATGAAGTGCTTCATGTTCGCTTCGTAAGTTTTTTCGGCGCCCTCGTATTGGTCATTCCAGCCTTGGAACCAGACAAAGCCCGTGATCTCAGACGTGTAGCCTTTGAGTGTTGGAAAGTGTGTGTCGAGATGTTTCGTGACTTCTTGTACTTCGTACATCATTTCGCCGTAAGAAACGCCATAGGCACCTTTGATTTGCTCCATCGTCGGCAAAGGATCGTTCTTTTTGTTCTTCTCATTCTCTTTGACAACCTGATCCTGCCGCTTCTTCAGTTCCTTCTGAAGTAGCTCCTCGGAGGGGAAACCCGCAGAAGGTGAACGAAAATTCTTGTAGAGGGAGTGGCCGCCCCAGGCGGTTTTGATTAGCAGCACGGGTTCTTCGAAATGCTGGCCCATTTTGAAGCCAAACTCAAGCTCGGACCCGGTTCTATCGGGGGAGCCATAGCCGATCGTAAGCGGGCCTTTGCGATCGAGGAACTGGATGAAAACATTGTCGCGGACGATCCACTCGCCATTCTTTCGCAGGTGGGCGAATAGCTTCTGGGTTTTGGGAGCGGTCGCTTGATAGTTGAGGAGCTTGTTTGGGGCCTTGCCCTCCATATTGGACTGGCCGGCGAGGATCAAGACTTTTACCTTCTTCTCTTCGGCACAAGCCTCTTGAGTGAATGAGCCGCAGACGAACCAGATGGCAATAGCTAGGACCGAGATTCGGCTCGTCATGGAGATCCAATCGTAAAAACGATCGAGAGAAAACTACACCCGAGGTGATTCGAACACCTGACCGGCGGATTAGAAATCCGCTGCTCTATCCAGCTGAGCTACGGGTGCATCGAAGCCATTCTAATTATAGACTCGCTAGTGGCTCTGGAGTTCGGCCTCAAATTATCTACAGCCTCAGAAACTTCGCGATACCCCTTGCACCAATCGCCCAATTTATCTGGCCTTAGTGGGCCGCTTCAGGATCGCCGTGGCACTCCTTGGGGGCAAACCAAGGGTAAATCGCGGGAATCACGAGCGCAGTGAGGAGCGTTGACGTAATCAGGCCGCCGATCACGACCGTTGCAAGCGGACGCTGGATTTCGGCGCCGGCCGAGGTCGAAAGGGCCATGGGGAGGAAACCCAGGCTGGCCACGAGGGCGGTCATCAGGACTGGGCGAATTCGCAAAAGCGCGGTTCTTTTCGCGGCTTCATGTTTTTCAATTCCACCGGCGCCGAAAATGTCCGCGCC